>CBINJX010000379.1:0-5635 GCA_966251085.1 uncultured Verrucomicrobiales bacterium | reverse complement strand
AGTGCCGTGGCGGAAGCGCCGACGAGGAAGAACACGCGAACGAGCATGTACACGCCAGCGGCGACCATCGTTGCAGCGTGAATGAGCGCAGATACCGGAGTCGGACCTTCCATCGCGTCTGGCAACCAAACGTGAAGCGGGACCTGTGCGCTCTTACCGACAGCACCCGCGAATATGCAAAGCGCAGTTACCGTTAGGAGCGTCGGGTTCGCCAGAAAGGTCGCCATATTGGCTTCCACCGCATCGAAAGTCACAGCGCCGGTCGTCACGAAGACCAGCAGAATGCCGAGCATGAATCCGAAGTCACCAATACGGTTTGTAAGGAATGCCTTGTTGGCAGCCTTCGCCGCAGCCTCACGTGTGAACCAATGCCCGATCAGCAGATAGGAACTCACGCCGACCAACTCCCAGAAGATGAACATCATCACGAAGTTGTCGGCGAGCACGATGCCGAGCATCGAGAACATGAAGAGCGACAAGCCTGCGAAGTAGCGGGACTCGCCCTCATCCTCGTGCATGTAAACGAGGGAGTAGATGTGGACCAGTGCACCCACGCCTGTTACCACGAGGAGCATCACCTTGCTCAGAGGATCAACGACAGCGCCAAGGGGCAGTTGCAGAGCCGCTCCCAGATCGATCCACGAGATCCGGTTGACCACGGCTGCCGCGCCGTGATGAACCGGGGTGAAGAAAAGAACCAGGCTTCCGAGGAAAGAGAAGCAGACCGCCGCGACGGAGATGAGCGCGCTAATCTCCCGTGACTTCTTGGTGAAGAGGAAGATGATCGCGGCGCTGAGCAGCGGACAAAGGAGGATGAACCAAGGGATGTTTGCGTCCATGGGTGTGAGCGCGAGCCGGAGTGTTACTTGATGACGGCTCTAGAACTTGAGCGAGTTGATGTCCTCGACGTGGATGGTCTGTCGGGCGCGGAAGAGCGCCACGATGATTGCCAGGCCGACCGCAACCTCGGCCGCAGCCACGGTGATGATGAAGAACACGAGGACCTGCGCGTTGTAGTTAGGCAGACCGTCGAGGCCCACATTGAAGCGTGAGAAGGCCACCAGCGACAGATTCGCCGCATTCAGCATCAACTCCAGGCACATGAAGATGATGATGATGTTCCGGCGAAGGAGAACGCCGGCGAAACCGATCGCAAATAGCAATCCGCTGACGAGCAGATAATGATTCAGGGTAAGTGCGCCAGTCATGGGAAAGCGGGATTACTTCAGCTCGCGGCGGGAAAGAACAACAACACCGATCGTCGCCACCAGAACGAGGACACCGACAACCTGGAACGGAAGATTGTGGGTGAGGAAGAGCTTGTTTCCGACCTGCCAGACATCATCCAGCATTGCGACTCCAAGCGCAGGAAACGGCATTTTTCCTGCCGGAAAGCGGTCAAGCACCATCACCAACTGCGCGATGAATGCGGCTGCCACCAGTCCGCCGCCCCCGACTGCCATCATGTTCAGCTTCCGCCGGGACTCTGCTTTGATGTCGAGCAACATGATGATGAACAGGAAGAGCACCATCACAGCTCCGGCGTAAACCAGCACCTGGATGACACCGATGAAGAAGGCATCCAGACCGACAAACAATGCGGCAAGACAGAGGAAAGAAACCACCAGGCTCAATGCACTGGCAACCGGATTCCGGTTAACGATGACTGCGACGCCGAAGGCGAGCATCAGCCCCGCAAATATCCAAAACAGAACGGGTGACATTAAATGATGTTGGGTCGTTGGGTGTTCCCGACCGCACTCAGAAGAGCGCGACGGCTACTTCTGCGGGTTCCACTTGTGGACGAGACCGTCGAAGACGCCGCCCATCTCGTAAAGCTTCTGCTTGTTGTTCACCATCTCCGCGCGGCTCGTGCCGACGATTGCGTAGTCTTTCCGAAGGAAGATTGCCTGTTCGGGGCAGACCTCCTCGCATAGACCGCAGTAGATGCACCGGGTCATGTCGATGTCGAACTCCTGCGGGAACTTCTCGACCTTAGCAAACTTGCTTTCGGCCGGCAGCTCACCGGGTTTGATCCGGATTGCACGTGGAGGGCAGATGAATTCGCACATCTGGCAGGCGACACAGCGCTCGCGGCCGTGATCGTCTTTCACCAGCGTTGGAGCACCGCGGTAGTGCTCGGGCATCTGCGCATCCCACTTCTCCTCGGGATACTGCATGACCACCTTGGTCTTGCCCGCGAGCATGTTTTTCAGATGCTTCAGGGTGATCGCGAGGCCTCCGAGGATGCTCGGAAGATAGATTTTCTCAGCGAACGTGAGATTTGGACGACGAACAGTATAGGAAGCCATGGTTACTTAGCGAACGCGAGGATGGCTGCGGTGATGAAGATGTTTACGAGAGCGATCTCGAAGAGATAGAGCCATCCGAGCTTCATGAGCTGGTCATAGCGGAAGCGCGGAAGAGTCCAGCGAACCCAGATGAAGAACAGGAGAAGGAGGGAGACCTTGGCAAAGAAGACGGTGATGTGAATCAGACCAAGAATGATTCCCCAGAACCCTGTAGAGCCTTCCAGCGTGTTGATCGGAAGGATTGGCAAATGCCATCCGCCAAGGAAGAGGACAACGATAACGGCCGAACCTGTGATCATCGCCGCATATTCACCGAGGAAGAAGAGTGCGAACTTCATCGCGGAATACTCGGTGTGGTAACCGGCAACGAGTTCGGTTTCAGATTCCGGCAAGTCGAATGGCAGACGGTTCGTTTCCGCGAACATCGAGATCGTGAAAACCACGAAGGAGATGACCACAGGAATCCAGAGTAGAATCTCCTGTAGGGAGAGCCTTCCGTCAGTGAAGGGCAGCAGCAGCCAACCGTTTTTCACCTGATACCAGATCGCGTCGGACAGGTTCAGGTTGCCGAGGATCATCAGGACCGGCACCGCACTCAGACCGAGCGAAAGCTCGTACGAGATCATCTGCGAGGTAGAGCGGATACTGCCGAGAAACGGGTACTTCGAATTCGAAGCCCATCCGGCAATCACGATTCCGTACACGCCGATGCTAGCGATAGCGAAGATGTAGAGGATGCCGACATTTACATCAGCCACCACCATCTTCTCGCCGAAAAGGAAGTTGCCGAAAGGAATAACTGCCAGAGTCGCCAGCGCTGGAACCATCGCCAGGCACGGAGCCATGACGTAGTAGATCTTGTTCACGTGAGCCGGAGTAAACTCCTCCTTCAGCATGAACTTCATTGCGTCGGCTACCGGCTGTCCCAAACCACCCAACCAGAGCTGCAGATCCTTTTTGAAACCGAGAAGTGTCGTCGGGAATCCGGTGCGGTTCGGACCTAGACGATCTTGAATCAACGCGGAGACACGCCGCTCAGCGTACACGGTGTACGACACCAGCGGCAACACGACCAGAAAGATCAGCCCCAGCGTCTTGAGGACGGAGGCGATCATCAGCCCCCAAGGAAGTGTATCGATAAATGCCATCATCGGGCGGAAGGTGATGCGTTATTGAGCGGCTTTCTGTTTGGTCTCGAGCACCTGCACGCCGAGATCACCGATCTTGCTCAGGTTCAGTCCAGCGAACTCCTTCACCTCCGAAGCCATCTGCTTGAAGACGTCCTCAATCATATGAAGACCGTTCGAGCCGCTGACAGCGTGGATGAGGTCGCGGAGAATCTCCCAGTCGTCACGGGCATGCCCGGGAGCATCGACCGCGCGATTTAGACGCTGGAGGCGACCACGAACATTGATCATTGATCCCCTCTTCTCCGCCCAACCTGCTGCGGGCAGGAGCGCCGTGGCAAGCGGAGTGGTCTTATTGGGAAGGATGTCGGTAACGACCAGTGCATCGAGCTTCCGCAGATCCTCTTCAGCGATACCGCACTTGGTGGCGTCCTCACCGAGGACGATCAGCGCTTTGATCTTTCCACTCTTCACTCCCTTCGCAATCTCCTTCAGGCGAGAGCCGGACTCCTTTGCGGATAGACCGAGCAGCTTCGCACCGGCAGTGTTCGGATTGCGATCCGCTTGGATGAGAATGCCGTCCGGTTCACCCGTACGAGGAAGGACATCGATCTCCCCGATGTTCAGCGCAGTGGCGAGGCGCTTCGCAAGGAAGAGTTCCTCATTCGTCATCCGCGCCGAAGCGATCATCGCGATCGCTCCGCTGTTCCGCTTTAGCTGCTCCGCGGCAAGACTGATCGCCTGCGTCCAATCGGCGGGCGCACCCTTGATGAGTGGCTGCTTCAGGCGGTCCTCACGTCCGAGATATTTGAAATTGAGGCGGTGAGAATCGGGCAACCAGCACGAGTTCACATCGTTGTTCTCACGCGGAGTGATCCGGTAGATGTGATTCTCGCGAGCGCCGATCGTGATATTCGCGCCGAGACTGTCGTTGACGTCGATCGTCTTGGTCTCCTTGAGGAACCACACGCGCATCTTGAACCGGAAGTCGCTCGAGGTGAGCGCGCCCACCGGGCAGATATCGACGGTATTCAGCGAGTAATTGTTATCGAGAATGCGATCCGGATGGCAGGAGATCGTGGAATACGATCCGCGATCGGTGAACCCGAGCACATCATCGTTCGCCACTTCCTTCATGAAGCGGATGCAGCGGGAGCAGAGCACGCAGCGCTCGGCATCGAGAGTCACCCGAGGTCCGAGTTCCACGTTCTTCGGCTTCTTCACCTTCCGTTCCAAGAAGCGGGAGTTGGCGTTGCCATACTCCACTGAGAACTCCTGCAGGCGGCATTCACCGGCCTGATCGCAGATTGGACAGTCGAGCGGATGGTTGATCAGGAGAAACTCCATCACACCCTTACGGCAATCCTGAACCATTGGCGAATCGGTCCGAATCGCCATGCCTTCCGCCACATCCTGCGCACAGGAGATCTGAGGCCGCGGAATCCACGCGATCTCGGGGCGACCGTCCGCGCCGATGATCGGCTTCCGGTCGGGGCCCATCTTCGGCATGCCCATCTCGATGAGGCACATGCGGCAGTTACCCGGAGCGGAGAGCTTCGGATGATAGCAGTAGCGCGGAATGAACTTCTGCGCTTGCGAGCACGCCTCGATTACGCGCGTGCCTTTCGGGAATTGCAACCAGACCCCATCGATCTGGACGTTGAGCATTTGGGGTGGAGCGGCTGTCTCTGTGCTCATCGAAAATTAGCGGGTCGCGGCCGGAGCCATGATTTCTTTCCCGTTGCCGCGCGGAGCGGGAACGGCGGGAATCGCATCTTTATTGATCAATTCTTCCGAGTTGTATTCCGGGGGCATCGGCGGCGGCAGAGGCTTCTGAGCCTTTGCCTGGAACTCATCACGGAACTTCAACACGAAGCTCTGAGTCGGCCACGAACAGGCCTCACCGAAGGCGCAGATGGTCTTACCGGCGATGTTGTCGGCGACATTCTTCAGAACATCGACATCCTTCTCGGTGCCACCACCGGCAATCATGCGGTCGGTGATCTTCTTCATCCAGAGCGATCCTTCGCGGCAAGGCGTGCACTGGCCGCACGACTCATGGGCGTAGAAGTCGTTGAGATTGTTGAGCATCTCGACCATGTCGCGGGAATCGTCCATCACGATCACACCGCCCGAGCCCGCCATCGATCCAGCGGCTGCGAGCGTGTCGAAATCCATCACCAGATCCTCTACGCT
>CBINJX010000378.1:0-5656 GCA_966251085.1 uncultured Verrucomicrobiales bacterium | reverse complement strand
CGTAGCGCCAGCCATCCTGGCTGCGGGTGACCGGAGCATCCTTGCTCCGAGTCCTGCGCGGTTCACGAGCAGCTCACAAGCTACCCTGAGTCTCTTTCCTGATACCTCAGAACGGCCACAGTGATCAGCCACCTACCAGGATGGTCGGGGCACCCGCAGACAGGGATGTCTGCGCTACGATTTGCGTCCCGCTCTTCAGCAACCCGCAGAGAAAGGTCGCGTCACTCTTTGGTATCATTTAGCAGCTCGAAACGGCGGACATGCCCTTCAACTGTAGGCTGCGGTTCGGGTGCGGGAAGATCCCCGCCCACCGCTTCCATGATCCTGCGAGCCAGAGGCGCGGCGCTTGCACCTCCGGATTTTCCACCCTGCACGAGAACCGTGAAGGCAAAACGAGGCGCCTCCGCGGGAGCATAACCCACGAACCACGCGGCAACCTCCGGCACTCTCTTTCCGCCCTCACTTCGCCAAAATTGGCTCGAGGCTGTTTTACCTGCGATCGAGATCAGGTCTGTGTGCGCCTTTCGCCCACCACCGTTCTGCACAATGTCACTCATCGAATTGCGGATCAGCTCCAGGTGTTCTGGTTTGCAGCCTTCGATCATCATGTCACGGCTCACCTGCGGAGCCGCGCCTCTCAGGATCTGCGGCGTCAGGACTAACCCACCGTTAGCAATAGTGGCAGCAACTCCAGCCAACTGAATCGGCGTTGCAAGTGTGCTTCCTTGACCGATAGCAGCATTCGCGGTGTAGCCGGCAGTCCATTTCTCGTCGGGCCTGATGCTCTTGAGCCACGCTGGCGAACTCACGATTCCCGGGCTCTCCCCGGTGAGCCCGGCCAGCCCGGTGCGTTTGCCTAATCCCAGCAGATGCGCGGTTTCCGCGATGGTCTCAATCCCGATCTCGTTCCCGAGTTGGTAAAAGTAGACATTGCATGACTCCTTGATTGCCTGCGCAAGATTGAGCTCTCCGTGACCTCCACTTTCCGGATGAGCTACATTCGTCCAGCACTGCATCACTTTATTTCCGTAGGTAACGATCCCCTTACAGGTGTAAACACGATCGGCTTTGCCTCCCCGTCCTGCTGCGAGAGCAACAGCCAGAGTATAGATCTGACCCGGCGTGTAAGCCTGACCTGAACGATTCATCAACGGATGTGCCGGGTTATCATTCAGCGCCTTCCATTTCTCCATGCTGATCGCAGGCACGAATGCATTCGGATCAAAGTTCGGCACTGAGACATTCGCGAGCACTTCGCCTGACACAGGATTGAGGATCACCACCGCTCCACGTCCCACGTCAGCATCGCGCAGGACCTTTTCCACGGCCGATTGCATCCGCGCATCGAGCGTCAGCTGCACGTCTTCACCTTTGCGCAGAGGAGCGTCGAACGCCTCTTCCAAGCCCGATCTCCCCTCCAACTGCCCGTCCTGATTGCTCCCAGTAAAACCCAAGGTATGGGATGCGAGGGCAAGAAAGGGATACCGCCGGGATTTGGCATTAGCGCTTTCTGCAAGAACGAAACCGTTGCGATCGATGATCCGGCCGCGCGTCTTCCCTTTTACCGCATGAGGTTCTTTCACCGGCTCCAAAGCGGGCGTTGCCTTTTCATTTTTCTCCGCCCTTGGAGGTTGTACCCTTTGCTGATCTGGATCCACACACCGCAGCACCAGCATCCGGATGTTCTCGGGATCGGCTGGTCCGGGAAGGAGAACACATAGGCTGCTACCTGAATAAACCCCATACGCACTGGGGGCAGAAATATGCTTCAGCACCGGTTTATCCCAGCTCAGATATGGACTGATCGTTCGCTCATGTACGCTCATCGACAGGCTCGCGCCTTCTCCATCGGCGATGAAACGCGCCCGGACCTGCAGGAACGCCGAGCGATTTGGGTGAACTTCGAAGGGTTCAACACGAACCACCGAAGCATGTGCCGCCGCCCGGAAGCCCTGCAGCAGTTTTTCCACCTCGGGCTGGTCCAGCGTACCAACAGCCTCACTCCTTACAGAGTTCTCTGTCGGTTTCTTCCGCAGCTCAAGATGATGAGAAATCATCTCCGGCAATCCCTTGTAATCGAACATGCTGGTGAACCACTGGTGTTCCGCACGCGGCCACGACAGCACCCAACCATCCACTTGAATAGGAGATCGGTCCTCCGGAGGCCGCCATTGGGTGCGCGTGACCTGGCGCGGCAATGCCGTCATCGATGCCACAAGGGTGTCGGGAAAGAGTCCGTCTGAGTGGATCGGAACGACCATTGCATCATTTCCACCCAGAGTGACCAGGAACTTGGTGGCCACTGTCTTTGTTCTTGGTGGGGAATTCTGCCTGTTCGATAAAGCTACCTCGATGCGTTTCCAAGCTTCGGAAGCGTCATTGTATTCTCCCTCCGGGAACGTGATTGCAATCCTGCCCTCCACCTTCACACCACTTCGAGTCAAAGTCGGTGTCACCTTCACCAAGTCCCCGAGTCCCCGAAAACGATCGAAGGTTTGGGTAAAGCCGGGCCTCACAGTCTGAGAAGGGAGAGCAAGAGCTGTCTTCGGAGCGCCAATGAGATCCTGAGCAGCCATGACGGGCAGAATCACCAAGCTCTTGGGTGCGTCTTTTTCCAGTGCATGAATCCGTGTAGCTACGTTGATCTCAGTCTCCGGACAGGTCTGAGGAATTTCCCGCAGCTGCGCTCTCTCGATTTCAGACGCTTTTGCTGCACGCACCGCCAGGGGCACCTTCCCATGGGCTGACTCGATCTCGGCAATCATTCTACTGCCATCCGCCTTCGTCACCGGCTCCTTCATAAAAGTGAGGCGGCCTGTTGGCAGCCACGTCTCCGGCAGCACAGGGGTCAAGGCAGTTGACTCTCCCTCCCGGAGCACCCGCACCTGATCCCACCATTTTCCACGCCGGTCATCCGCATCGACACGAAAACTGATCGGCGCCTCGGAGGAGGCAAACTGATGCACGATCAATTTCTTATCCTCACCCACCACGAACACCAAGCCCCCCTGCTCCGCCTCCACGGTGATCTCGGCCGAATTTGCAGTCGTCGTCACCCCGGTGAGATCCGCCAGATCCGGCTGCTGCACCTGCCGCAGAGTATCCACCAGGGCCTGTGCCGGCTCCGGCTTCCGTTCCTCTGCCGCACCGAGCATCGCAAGAGGAAGCGCGATCACGGAGGCGCAGAGAGCAGCGGCGATCACTACCCACCGGGTGAGTGCGCGACGATTCCGTGCCGCATCGAGAATTCCGGCAATGCGTCCTTCCAATCGCGCGGGATACGCCATCGCCAGCGCCGTGGTGCTCAATGGGACTCCACGGAGGCTCGTGGCGACGGTCAGGAGATCCGAAGCGTAGTCACTCGCGCGAACTCCATAACGCAGGACGTAATCATCACAGGCGCGCTCTTGCTCTGCCCTGAGTTGCCGCACTGCCAGCCAGGCCAGAGGATTGAACCAATGCACCGCCAACGCGAGCTGGGCAATCAGTATGGAGAGTGGATCACGCCGCCTCAGATGCGCGAGTTCATGCAGCAGCACTGCACGGAGCCGGGACGGCGCCCAGGTCGATGCACCGGCAGGTAGGAGCAGGCATGGGCGCAGGACACCCCAGACCATTGGCATGGTATCCTCCGCACCGACGAGGAGCCGGACCTTCTGGCGCACTCCGATCTCACGCTGCAGCTCGTGCATCAGCTCCACCAGTGCCCCCTCGGACACAGGCCGGGCTTGCCTCGATAGCCGCCGCAGGCGTGAAAAGCTGTAGAACAGCGGCATCAGCAAGAGCATCGCGCCACCGGACCAAAACAGGAGAAGAGCCCGCGCATTCAAGCGAATAGGCGAAGCCGGGACCTGCTGATCGATCGTGGAGGAAACATCCGGCAGTAGATCCACCAGTGGCTCATCCATGGAAGGTTGGGGCACATCCGGCATGGGGAGCGGCACGGTTGAGTTTGCGGCAGGCAAAGCAGGCTCAATCGGAGCGGCCACGGAGAGTCGCTTCGGGATCTCCTCCCAAGCCATCCAACTCGGCAATACCCGCCACTGCGGCAGCAGCCACGCACCACAAGGCAAGACCAGTGCGCAGGCCAATGCTGAGATCCAGACGATATGCCGCGCCGCAGCCGAAGCGCGGCGGAGCACCAGTGTAAGCACTGCGGCCAGAGCCAGGAGAACAAACGCCTTTGCCGCAGCGTCGAGCAGCGCCAGAAGAGCCATGCCGGCAAAGGCCGAGCCGAATAGAACTGCAGAGATTCGAGTACTCATTACCGGTTCTCCTTTCTCGCCTGATCGATCATCTTCTTCATCCGTGCGAGCTGATCGGGAGTGACTGCTTCCTTGTCGGTCAGGTGCGCGGCGAGCGCTTCATCCACAGCACCGCCGAAGAAGGTTTCCAGCACATGGCGGAGAGCTTCGACGCCTGCACGCTTCTTGGATTGCGCAGGCAGATAGATCACCTCACGCCCTTCCTGCCGCCGCTTCAGATGCCCTTTCTCTTCGAGAATGTGGAGCATGCGTCGCACCGCCATATCGGTCGGAGGATCGGGGAGTTCCGCCTGGATCTGACGCACGGTGGCTTCGCCCTTTGCAAAGATCAGATCCATGATTTGCCGTTCGCGACGGCTGAGGTCCGGAGAGTTCGACATAAGTTGCCTCGGTTGCGTTCCGTTACTTTTTTAACGCCATGCGCTGCATTTGCAACAGAATCCGTTAAATTTTTAGCGCGGCTTAAGGAGCTGCCCGGTTCCGTGACAATCAATCCCACACATCAAATGAGTCCTACGAGCACCTGCCGCTTCCAGCCCCGATTCTCTTCCATCCGCCGGCAACTTTCAGGAACCAATCGGCGCCGAAGCTGAGCCGTTGCATGTTTCAGTGGGAGCGCTCCCCCTCCTGCCGGTAATCATCCCCGGCTGAGCAGAACCGTTGCCTGACTGAAGAGGATTGATGCGCCAATAGAAAGAGCCGTTCTCCCGCTGACAGGAACCGGCTGCATTTGGATGAGCACCGTTCCCGGAATCAGAAGAGCTGCCTGGCAAAACAGGAGAAACGATGCGTCTGCGCGGAGAGATGTTTCCTCCCGGAGAAGAAGCGGTCCTCAACTTGGAAGGAACGACTCATCAGGTGGAAGGAACGTTCCGTAAATTGGAAGGGATGATCCTTCCGAAGGAAGCAACGTTCCTTCCCTTTTATGAAATGCCCCTTCCCTCGGAAGGAACGTTCCTTCGCTCCGAAGGATCGTTGCTTAAATTTAAGCATCGTTGCTTCCGGTTTAAGGAACATCTCATCAGTCGGAAGGGTCGTTCCTTCCGATCGAAGGATCATTGCTTCCATTGGATGGATCGTTCCTTCTGCCGGAAGGAACGTTCCTTAAAATCTAGCATCGATCCTTAAATTTAAGGGGGTGGGACCATCCCGTGGCACGGGAGTTGAATAGATGGGAGACACAGAATCGTTCTCCACGCGCTCTCCCGGCGGTCGGCGGCGCGACCGCCCTACCGCGCGGGAGGGCAGTCGCACGTGAGCGATCCATTCCCCTCCCGACACCCGCACCCGTTCCGACCTACCGGACCACGGCTCTAACCTTGATACTCCTCTGAAGGTAGAATTGCCGCATTTCCCGTAAGTGACTGTGCAGAAGGAAAAAGCGTGGTGGA
>CBINJX010000377.1:0-5661 GCA_966251085.1 uncultured Verrucomicrobiales bacterium | reverse complement strand
GTCAGGCTGTTCGGATTGAGTTTATTGATCGTGCCCGAACCGCTGATTGGGTCGGCATAGAAAATGTCGTCAGCACGATTGAAATTCAGCGTTCCATTGATGGTCGCAGGACCAGCGATGTCACCCGTGAAGCCATTATCCCCGAGATTCACCGTTGCACCCGATGCGACTGTGACACCCGATCCCGACATGATTGAACCGGTCACGGTCAGCGTGCCAGCATTCACGGTGGTCACACCTGTGTAGGTGTTGATCCCCGAGAGTGTCAGGGTGCCGGCACCGTTCTTCGTCAGGCCGCCGGTAGTGTCGTTGATGCCGATTTCTGCGGTTCCGATCGTCGCAGGCGTGGTCGATCCGCCGCCGCGCAAGGTGATGGTCGGCGCGGTGAAGTAGTTGATACCCGGGTTTGTGATCGTGATGCTCGTCACACGTCCCGTGACCGGATCCACATTTGCAACAGCGGTTGCCCCCGTTCCGTCACCGGTGATTTCAACGATTGGCTGGCCGATGTAGCCTGCACCACCATCGGTCACCGGGATATTGATCACGCCGCTGCCCGAGCCTGGGGCGAGACTCTGCCTCACGGTGATGTCGAAACCGTTTGTATCGAAAATCGCTCCTCCCGAGCCCACCACGGCATTGTCGAGTCCCTGCAAGAATGTTGCATTACTTGCACCAGCCTTCACGACGCCACCATTGAGATAGAGATAGCTGCGGCCATCGGCGTTACCTGAGGCAATCCCCTTGGTTTGAACGGTTCCACCGTTAACGTTCAGGGTACCGGAACCAGCGGCGCCAAAGCCGAGACGGATGCCTCCATTGCCCCCGCCCGCACCGGTGCCACCGACGTCACCCAGAACTGCAAGCGTTCCCCCGGTGATGTTAATCACACCGGTTCCGTCCTCACCCACGAGCAGGCGCTGACCAGTTCCATTCGAATTGAAAGTAGCGTTCTCGGAGATGTTGAGCAGGCCTACTGCACCTGCATAGCGTCCGATCACCGGGAAGCCCCCGCCGTTGGCAGCGTTCACGACCGCTGTTCCGGAGATGTCGAGCACGCCGACACCATATGCACCAACCTGGAAGTTCTGCGCGCCGGTGTTCAGCACGCCGCCCTTCATCTGGTACAAGCCATATACTTGGGTGTCATTCGTGTTCCATCCACCAATGCGCCAATCTCCCCCTGCAATCGCGCCGCCTCTGGAGAAGGTTCCACCATTCTGGAAAATCGCGCCTACTGCCTGATTGCCGACCGCGTTGTTGCCGTGACCGATCCCCATGCCTCCGACGACCACTTTGGCATTGTCGTTGATGGTCATCACCGACTGCCCACCGTAACCAAGCTCAATCCGGTCGCTGATATTCAGCGCGGAGTCTCCCGACAACGTCACCGTCGTCATCGAACCCGACGACTCACTCGTCCGGAAGTCGTCGGAAACATTGATCACACCTGTTCCCGACGCAGTGACAAACTGCTTCGCATTGTAGCCACCAACACCGTTTGCAAAGCCCGTGTAGAGATGTCCGGTGTTCAACGAACCGCCGTTTACATTGACTCCGGAGACTAGCCCCGTGGTGCCGTTACCGCGGCCGATACTGACCCATGAGCCGGTGCTCACCTTGCCAGAGTTAATGTTTACCACCGAGGCGACAGGCGTGTTGTCACCAATCGTGAATTCCCCCTGGCCGATCCGCCATTCGGATGTGGCCCCACCGTCGAAAGTGACGGTGCCGCCTGCCACCGTAAAAGCGAGACCGCCGTTGAGCCGAGCCAGATTGTTTACGCCCGGATTGGTGAGCGTCAGCGAGCCTTCCCCGCTCTTCACCATAGTTCCTGCGGTTACGTTGAACGCCCCCGAGATCGTGACACCCGCTGTGTTCGTGACGTTGACGTTAAAATTCCCAATTCCGTCCGGTCCACCGCCCAGCGCCGTTGATCCGAAGGAATCGGCACCGTAGTCAAAGAGGAAGTTCTTCGAAGAAGTAATCGCGTTGGTACCCGCGAACCGCAATGTGGTGCCCACTCGTGATGTCACTGTGGAACCAGTTCCGAGCGCCGCATCGCTGTTTACCTCAAGTACACCGCCGTTCAGGAATGTGTTTCCAGAATAGCTGTTCGCACCGGTGAGTACCAAAGTGCCGGAGCCGGTCTTCGTCAACCCGGTCGCGCCGCCATTATCGGCAATGACCGAGGCGATGGTGAGCGACGCCACAGTGTTGTGCTGATGGACGATAAGATCCGCACCTGCGCCACCCCGGATCGTGCCGCCCGTGATGTTCACTGGCCCAGTGCCGAATCCACCGCTTCCACTGTTGAGAATACCGCCACTGCTGATGGTCAGGGTGCTGCCATTATTGATGGCAACATTGCTCGCCGTCGAAAACCTCAGCGAATTGATGGTCGCATCACCGATTGAAACGCTGGCGTCGGACTGAAGGCTGACATTGTCGGTAGCCTGCCACGCTGCCGGGTTCGTATCGGTCTGATAAGCTGAGTAGAGTTCAATAACTCCGCCTGAAACTGTTGCCCAGTGTTCGTCAAAACCGACTTCTCCGGCCGTTGCATAGCCGCCGATGATTCCGTTCACATTGGCGGTGCTGGTGTTCACGCTCATTCCCGCCCCCATAGAAGGCAGGGCCATCGCCGGGAGATGGACAGTTCCCCCTGCCTCCCGAGTGATGGCTCCCAGATTCACCGTCATCGTGCCGTCAAATCCACCCATGCCGGTGATCGTGGAACTCCCCGCACTGATCGTTACCCCGTTGAAAGTCTGCGTGCTCGCAGCACCGTCTTTTCCGAGGGTGTTGAGCGTGCCCCCCGAGAGTCGAAGTGAGGACGCCGCGTTGATGATGTTCGCAGCCGGAGCTGCCAGATCACTGAAATTCAGGGAGAGCGTTCCCTGATGAATGCGGGTTTCACCGGTATAGGTGTTCGCCGCTGTCAGCGCGACGGTTCCCTGCCCCTTCTTCTGGAAGTTACCACTGCCCCCGATGACACCCGCCACGGTCATCGTATTGCCAGAAGCCAATGCATCGAAGGTCGCAGTCGCGCCGGAGGCGATCGTAAAGATACGTGCGCTGCCGAGCGTGAAGTTAGCCGCGCGACCGATCAGGGTCGCATTACCCGTAAAGTTCACGACATTCGCACCAGGCGCTCCGAGACCGGAGTTCGACCCGATCGAGAGCATGGAGCCGTTTTGGAGCGTTATCGTGCCCGTGAAGTTGTTTGCCTGCGAGCCGATCTCCAGGATTCCACTTCCATTTCCTTGAACAGTGAGGCCGGAGGAACCGCTGAGCACGGTGTTGATGGCTGCGAAAGGACGCACCCAATCCGTGTTCATGGTGATCGTCGCAGCACCTCCAAGCGTCAACGATGTACCACCGGTGATATTATACTTCACTGCGTTACCCACGTAGGGGTTGAACACAAGACCGCCTGCAGTCAGCGAACCAGCAACGTTGATGTTCCCCGGGATACCTGCAGGCACGGTGGTTGACGCGCCGACGATCGCAATGTTGTCAACTGAGTTGGTCCACGCAACGTTGGTGGTACCATTCCACCAGTTAAGGCCAGTGGTATTCCAGGTCCCCCCGCCGTCGAACGGATTCGGCGCGGTGGCTGCATTGGCATCCCAGGTAAAATCCGCCGCATTGACTTGGCCAGGTATCGAGCTAGCGAGTGCGGCAATGGATGCTGCCAGGATATAGCGGCGCGGACGGAGCGCACGAGTCTGGGACGGACGGGAAGAACGACGGTCAGCAGGGAATTCAGGCGCGTTTTTCATGCAGACTGGAGGATAGGCTGTGGGGTGGGTGAGCGATGTCAGGGGAAAGCTCCCATAGCACCCCTCAGGGGCTGCGCAACCGATACGCAACAGTTTTCCACTTTCCAGAGAATGTGGATTTTCGATTGCTAGTAGTGGAGCTCTGGAAATTTGACTGCTGAAAATGGCTAAACCGCGGCAGGAGGGGGCACGGAGTAGGAAATGCCCAGTGCTCAGGTGCTGGTCCAGTTCCCGGGAATGGATGGAACGGATAGGACAAATGAGACGGATGGAACCTATGGGACTGATGCGGCTCATCCGCCCCACTGATCCTGTTTCACCGTCTCATTCCAGGAGCGCGCCACGGAGACACGCGCCAGGAAGCCGCGGAATGCAAACCTCCACTCAGCCCCATCAGCTGACTTGCCGATAACCGCTTACTCGCTCTTCACACATGTAGCCGGCGTTCGCCACGGCCACTTTTCTGAATCAACTCCATCAACTTCTCCTTGGAATCCCGGCGAGGGGCTTGGGGACGGAGACTGAGAGCAAAAGCAGCACTGAGCTGACGACACTCCCGGATAAAGGCCTCTGCTTCTTCGCCAAGATTTCGCCGGGCCTCCTCAAATGCAAGCAACTCACCTTCGTCGAGAGCCCCAACGACGTACAGGCGGGCGAGATGCTGGAAATCCTCAAAACTCATGGCGAAGACTCTTGAGACCATCTGCGATCTTTTTAAGGCCAAGTTCAAGTCGTGTCTTGATGGTTCCAAGCGGAATATGGGTATGGGCGGCAATCTCACGCTGGCTCATTCCCTTGTAAAAAGCCAAGTCAATCGCCTGCTGCTGTGCGGGTGGAAGGGTGGCAATGATTCGGGCAAGAACTTCGCGGAGGTCGTGTCTCTCAATGTCCAGATCGACACTATTCCGGCTCCATGCATCGGATTGAGACTCGGTTTCGTGCTGATACCGCTCCTCGACTCGGGCGTAGCATTGTCGCTTTCGCAGCCGGTCAATCGCTCTCCTGCGGGTGAGCGTAACCATCCACCCGAGGGGTTTCCCCTTCTCGGGAACGTAGTTCGGTGCATGGCGCCAGATCTCCATATAGATCTCCATGAGCAGATCTTCTGCCTCGGCTTCATTGTGTATGATACGCATCGCCAATGCCTTCAGAACGCTGCTATAGCGATCGAAGAGAGCAGACAGGGCTTCGGGATCTCGATCTTGGATGCCGAACATCAGATCTTTATCTGAGGTGTTCAGCGCAGCCGCTGCCTCTGCAAGGAGTTGCGGTCTCATACCTGAGGAATCGCGCCTGACCGTACAGCCGGGCCCGGACCTCAGGGAT
Source organism: uncultured Verrucomicrobiales bacterium (assembly GCA_966251085.1). Classification (GTDB taxonomy): domain Bacteria; phylum Verrucomicrobiota; class Verrucomicrobiia; order Chthoniobacterales; family Chthoniobacteraceae; genus CBINJX01. The sequence goes on along the minus strand of CBINJX010000377.1, from coordinate 550 downwards.
TTTCCGGAGGAGCGTGGATCTCGATCAATCCGCTGGCATCCTGTCCAAGGAAAAAGCCCCAGACCTGAGCGTTCCCCTGCTCCACGACGCCTTTCAGAGGCGTGGAGACACCGGTGACCGGATGCATGAAGCTGCCGGATACATAGCCGGTGGCAGGATCAATCTGCAGGGTTAGTTCCTGAAGATGGGCAGGCGTGAACGCGAAGATGTTCTCATCGGTGAGCGAGCCGGTCTCCGTAATCGGGTCTGCAAGATTGCCTGAACTGAGTGTGCACTCTGCAACAGACAACTGAATCGCACGGGTTTGAGGCGGTGACGGGGTGTACGGCAACAACCGTGCACTCAGGATAGTGGCAAAACCATCCGGGTAATGACTGTCTTCCGGGCGACGACGCTTGATCCAGGCCCATTCGTCCGTGCCGGCTCCATCCGAGACGGAAAGATTGCCGACGAGAATACCTCCGCCTTCGTAGAGTGACACGTACAGCGGGGCAACCGCCAGACTCGTCACGGGAGCTGCAGCGCTCCACGGTGTGCCATCGGCGAGTTC
>CBINJX010000376.1:0-5666 GCA_966251085.1 uncultured Verrucomicrobiales bacterium | reverse complement strand
GGAATAGATGGTGTCGCTCCAAAGATCGGCTGCGTCGCTGCGGGAATACTCTGCGCCGCTCGGGTGATCCTTTTTCCCGCTCGGAAAATAGAATTCCGATGTCGCTTCAGCGGTTTTCTCTCTCCCCTGATGGATTGCGCCTTTTGGCTGATCCATTTTCCATCTCCGTTTGTGGATTCTGTCGCTCGCCTGGTCCTTTACTCCTCCCGGGGAGCGACTCCGTGCAGGGGATCACATTATCTGGCTTCTTTTTGCAAGAAACCGAGATACGCCCGGATTGGCTTCCATCAGACAGCAGCACTTGCCTTGGAGCAATCCTTCTGAGCACTGAGTACTGAGGCACTGAGCTCTTCCCCAAATGTCCTCCCTCGAAGCTTACGAAATCGAACGAGCAGATTTTGAACGCCTCCTCGGCGGAATACGCCGGATCCAGGGAGCATCCCCGGACGAACTCGGCTCCGTGGATTGGCTGGCGGACGTGATGCGCGAAGTTGGGCTCGTTTCTGTTCCGGGAGCGGAGCGGACTTATGGAAAAGAAGCAGAGTATCTGAACTCCTCCCAGCAAGGCCTTATCCAGATTCCACGCGAGTTTGCGCGCTTTCTGGTACTCACCGGAGAGCACCGCCCTGCAAGTTATCTCGAGATCGGATGCTTCAACGGTGCGACCGCCTGCCTGGCGACCGCCTACCTGCAACGGTTCAATCCTGCCTTCTACGCGGTTACGATCGATCTGTTCCCCGCTTTTGTTTTCTACCACGAGGTCCGCAATCTCCTCCCCCTGCGGTATGAGGTCGGCGTGACCTCCTTCGACTTCCGCGAACATCCCTTCGATGCGGTATTCATCGATGGAGATCACTCCTTTGAGTGGGCATGGGCGGATTACCAGAACTGCGGCCGCTCCGCACATATCTGTGCCATGCACGACGTCAACAACGCCCCTTATCTGGAACTCCACTTGGGCGGCGCACCCGCGGCTTGGGAACTGGTGAAGCAGCAGGAGACGAACGCCAGGATCGAGGAGATCTTCGAGCACCCGGAGGGCGAGGCGTTCATGGGGATTGGGATGAGGATTCGGCAGTAGGGCTTCCCATTGGGGCCTTGGGAAATACTGGCGATGACGCGTTCCTGATAGCTTCCTCCCGCTCGCTCGCCGCCATCAACCGACAGCAGTTCTACGTCTCGATCTCACGCGGCAGGCAGCGCTGCTACATTTTCGCGCAACGACCAGGCGCTATTGCGCAAAGGGTTCAAATCATTTCAGAGCCCCTTCCAGCAACTCGGCTGGCTGCGCCTGCTCCGGGGCAGCATCCACATGATCGCACTTCCGTCGCGCGGAGTGGAGTTGATCCTCTCCAACGCGCTCAGCATCTGCATTCCGTCTGCCCAGATCCGGAACCTCGGGTTCAGGTCGAACTCCCTCTTTTCGGACTACCTGGAGATGGGCGCCGACTTCCCGACTCTGACCAGGTTTACCATCCAGCCCACCAGGAACTTTCTCCCGATCTGGGCCGATAGCTGGCCGGACGGCAAAAAGCCGTCCACGCGTTCCAGCCCGAAAGAGGACAGGCCGGAAGACGACGACACGGACGAGAGCAATGAGGGCGGCGACTCGCAGCCGCCCCCTCCAACTCCTCCGGTGCCGCTCCCGCTCCCGCCCTTTTTTCCTCCAGGCTTTCCACCCCGCGGCGGCGGAGGGCGTACGCTCTAAATCCGATCAAAGAGTGCGCCCGCCGCTTCGTGTTAACACAATGCCGAGTGCTTCGCAGATGCCGTGATGAGCAACGACTTCAAAGCATATGGGATCAAAACTCAGCTCTCCAGCGTGAGACCGCCTGTGCAAACGTAGCCAAATCCAACTCACAACTTTCACCAGTAAACTCGTTCTCGATGGTCGCTGTGGATCTGGTCAAGGAGACGGTATGGGCATTCCCGGTCGCCTCCCATGTTGATCGATCACCTCGCCTGAGTTCCTCGACTATGGACAAGATCTCATCTGCAAATCGAGTGCTACTCTGAACGTCTTGCTCCAGAAATGACGCGAGTGCATCCAGCGAGCCGTAGGTTTCAACTCGCTTTGCACCGTTCGGATCAGTGTAAATGTGGATCATATTAATAGATCGGGAACGCGGTGTTGATGTTGCCTGTAGCGTCTAGATACCCACCAATTCGGACGCCTGAAGGGGAGATTCCCTCCCAATAGTTATTTCTGATAATTCCTCCACTCCCGAATGCATCTCGTATCTCCGTGAGCACTTGGGATCGGCTCCATGCTGTTGGAAAGAACGTGGAGGGAGCGTTCTTCACCACCCATGTTCCGCTGCTCGGATCAAATATTTCGACTCTTGCTCTGTAGACGCCTAGCGCATTTGGGGGGTCAATAATCTGTGAAATACGCGCCGTTCCCGAGTGGCCAATTGAGCCTTCATGATGAAAGCCTACGGCTCTGCCTCTCGCGTTGATTTCGCCATGGAAAACATGACCGATATTTACACGAGGGGTTGGCCCTCTATACGTCGGCAAACCCGGCACTGGCACGCCTGTGTAGGTATAACCGCCGCGATATGGAGCAAAAAACGGCCTCCAATCGTAGTTTCGCGGATTGAGCCTTGGCATAGAGCTAAGCCTCCCGGCTACGAATGGCGTAACGGTTAATGCCACGCCTGCAACTTGCTCGAATCTCTCCTGTCTGCGCAGGTTCACCCCCAAGACGGAGTCATTGTAGGATTTGGCCAACCAGAGTTCTTCCTCCCGAGCAAAAAGAACCGCATCGGCAGTACCTTCAGGACGAAGTCCATCAACCTCCAGTACTCTGTTTTGGAAGAACTCTTGCTGCATCTGCAGCGTACGGCGAGTTCTACCAAACCGTGATGAGTCGCGAGTTATTCCTGGATTTCTGAGCGCAAAATCCCTGTATGCCTGCTCTCTAATATCAAGCTGATCACCTTCGTTTATCCACCCGTTTACAAATTGCCCAAGTCGGCTCACCAATCCGAGCGTATCGGGAAGAGTGAATGAGATTCCCTGCATTCCCGTCGGATCATGCCTGTTTACCGGATCATTGCCGCAGTAGGCATACAGGTTGAACCCACCTGCTTCTCCGAGAGGATCACGAGAGAGCCATCTTCCCAGACGTGGTGAGTAGTAGCGGTAGCCGAAATAGTAGTGCTCGCTTTCCTCGTCGAACCACTTCGTCTGCCAGCGGAACGGGCATACATCCGTTTCACCGTACTCGCCGAGAGGTTCGCCGTAGGGGCCGAAATCATACCGGGCAATGACATTGCCTGATGCGGAGTCGAGCACCGCTGTCACATTCCCAAGGCCATCCTGCACGGGCAGAAGTGTACGGCTCGGCTCCCCGGGTTTTTCTTCAATGATTGCGACAAGCCCACCAATGCCACCCGCTCCGTCGAGTGTCCCACTCAGGTCAGCGCCCCACTGGAACCAACGCTTATAAAGGATCCTTCCATCACGACTGCGCTCCTCCAGAATCGGCAGCCATCCAGCCCAGAGCACTCTGCTCCTTTCGACTTGAACGCGATCCTGATAGGTCACCGTACGCGTTTTCTGGGTGCGGCGGCCATCGGAGTCGTAGTCATACTCAACCACTTCCGCAGTGGAACCGGGCTCCCGGAGCCTCGCCGGATTCCGGTCCATTCGCTTCAGTCTCCCCGGATTGTCCCAGGTATAAGTCCAGAACGCGTCCGTCTTGGTCCGCCCCGCGGAATCGAATGTAAAGTTCTCCTGAACAGGAGGAACCAACAATCGCATCTCTTTCTCGGCCACAGCATTACCCCCCTGTCCACCCGCGCTACTCAAACTGCCGCGCACGAGCACGTCCACCTGTTCGCTTCCAGTTCCCTGCACTTCCCACCACCCATAGAATTCCCCGGTTTGCGAATTCACCGGCAGAGACTGTCCACTTGGGGCAAGCGCGTGAGTGACGGTTAACTGAGCCAGCGGATTGACAGCTCCATAAACTCCAAAGCCTCGGGACGTAAGAGTGCGACTACGGATCTGATCAGGCGGGTGGACCACGTGGCTTGCGACCGTTCCCTGTGCATTCCGATTCCCCTGTCCGTCATACCCATAGGCCAGTGTACGCCCACCTGCATTTATTCCTGTGAGCTGATCGGCATCGTCGTACGCCAAGTCCGTCCATGACCGGCCGATACTCGGCTGACGCTCCTTGATTCGATGCCGTTCATCACGCTCGGGGTAGGAGTAGCTCAGGTTAACACCTGGTGTAATCGCGTGCGAGATACCACCAAGCCGCCCTAAGGTATCGCGCCCCCAAGTTGTCGTCAGTTCGCCCCGGGTCAAAGTACCGGGATTGCCCGTCGTGTCAGGTGTGTACTCTCCGACGACAGGTCGTGTTGCTCATCGAAGATCGAGCAAGGCAATCTTTACGTCGGTCGTTGGGAAGGCATGATCTGCCGAATCAACCTCACTGAAGCCCCCTTCGAATGATGACCACACTATTTCCCCTACGGCGGCTCGCGATCCTTGTTTCGATCGCATCGACATTGATCTACTCCCTTCAGGCGCAATCTCTCCAACGAGTTGATCAAAGTGCCTACGGCACCACTCAGGACGGCGTGGAGGTAAAGCTGATCACGTTGCGGAATGCCCATGGAATGAGCGCCCAGATCATTACTTATGGAGCGATCATCAAGGAGCTTCAGGCGCCGGATCGGAATGGAGCGTTTACGAACGTCGTGCTCTCTACCGATAGTTTGCAGAAATTTGAGCGCGGGTTCGGCGGTGCCGCGGCAGTGATTGGCCGGGTGGCCAACCGCATTGCAGGCGCGCAGTTTGAACTGAATGGGACAACTTATCAGTTGCCGGCGAACGAACGGAAGAACACGCTCCACGGCGGACGCAAGGGATTCGCTCGTGCGGTGTGGACGATCGAGGAAGCTCCGGCCAATGAGAGCGAGTCCTCAGTGAAGCTGACCTACCTGAGCAAGGATGGTGAGGAAGGGTTCCCCGGTAATCTGAAAACGTCGGTGACTTATTCCCTGACCGACAAAAACGAACTCCGGATCGATTACGCGGCAGAGACCGATAAGCCGACAATCGCGAATCTCACCAACCATGCTTACTTTAATTTAGCAGGCAGCGGGACCTGTTTGGATCACATCCTGTGGATCGCCGCGGAAAGCTATACGCCGACAGACGACGCTTTGATTCCCACGGGAGAGATCGCGCCGGTCAAAGGGACTCCCCTGGACTTCACCCAGCCAACGCGGATCGGGGAACGCATCGATCAGCTGAAGCCGAAGATGAATGGTTACGACCACAACTACGTTCTAGGTAAAAAAGGCGAAATGAAACTGGCCGCCCGCCTGATGGATCCAGCCAGCGGTCGCATCATGGAAGTCCGGACCACGCAACCTGGCGTACAACTCTATACCGGCAATCATCTCAGGCACACCGGCGTATGCCTGGAGACGCAGCATCATCCTGACGCGATTCATCATGAGAACTTCCCGTCCATTGTGATCCGTCCGGGAGAGCCGCTGAAAGAAACGACCGTGTTCGGCTTCTCAGTGAAGTAGAGCAGGAGCCAGTTCTTCTCTGAAAGTTGAGGGTTGTTGGCTGAGGGTTGAGTGACTGAGAATGCGCCTTCGGCGGTTGAGAGGAGCCGGGAACTACCGGCTGGAGGA
>CBINJX010000375.1:0-5669 GCA_966251085.1 uncultured Verrucomicrobiales bacterium | reverse complement strand
CTCGACACTGGAAGATGCCGTAGCCGCCGTGGACTACGAGCTGGAACAACGCGGCCGAAATACAGCCCTGTCAGCGCTGCCGACAGCCACATGGCGACGCGGCCCTGAAGGAAACAGGCGGGCCAAAGATCTACAGCAGTCGCTTTGGGAGAGAATTGTCGGGCGGCCGAGGAGAGGAGCAATAACGAGAGCCTCAAGCGAGATGCAGCGGCCCCAAAATGAGCGATAATGAACGGTGAACTTCTTCGTGGCGCAGAGTCAAAAATATGAGGGAAACCAGTGGTGGAAATGGTCACTCTGGATTGAGGCCTCCGACGAGGACCTCGATAGGATCGAATCGGTGACCTACACCCTGCATCCCACCTTTCCTGAGCCGATCCGTACCGAGACCGATCGGGCGAGCAAATTTCAGCTTCGATCCGCAGGCTGGGGCATTTTCACAATCCCGATCGAGGTACGGCTGAAGGACGGCCGGACGATTGAGGTCGAGCACGACCTTCAGTTTTCCTTCCCGGAAAACGTGGAGGAGGAGGATTAGTGGTGCGTTTTTTTGGAAGCTGCAGCAGTGCGGATTGGTCTTCACCGCCATTCATGGATCGTAACCGGAAGCGCTTCGCCGCGAGCCTGCTCCAAGGCCTGCAACACTTTGGGAATCTCTACACTCTCGAGGTAAGAAGTATCGATCGCTGAGCCGTCCCGAAGCTTTAGCTTCAGGTAAGGCCTGTTGCTCTTGCCTCTATTTGGTACCCGCCACTGGTACTTCGTAGCGGAGACAATCTCCGACACCGGTACCCGGTTGCTCACAACCGACCAGAAACCACTGTACCGCAGAGCTTCGCGATCAATGGAAATAAAACAATCGTGCACCAGGAAATTTAGAATGGAGAGTCCGATCCCCATGCTCAGCGCGAGAGGGCGGAATCCCCGATACCCCTCACGGTTACTCGCTCCTCTGTGAGTGGCATTCAGGTGATCTCTGAAGCGGTCGCCGTATTTGCGACGGGCGTGGTAGTACACCGGTAACGTGGCCAGCACGAATGCGAGAAGAAGGCCGGGAATCAGTCCATAGACGAAAAGATCGCTCGCCCGATTTGAAAAGAGCGGACTGTGATCCCTAGCAAGGCGAAACAGCCCCCACTGGAGAAGGCCAAGAACCGGCGCCAGGAGCAGACTCCACAGAAGATATAGCCCGACACTCGCCTGCCCGGTCTTTCCTGCATCGTCTGCGCGGGAGTTGTCGTCAGGGAAGTCCCGCTCGATCTCCTTGTAAATGTCCGGAAGGAACGCTGTGCAGAGCAAAGGAAAGAGGATTGCGAGCAGGGCCAGCATGAGCGATCAGGGAATAGCATTCTCGAGCACATCGCAATATCACGCCCCGGCTAAGCATTCACCTCATGCCACGATGCAGGGAGATGACAGAGCAGAGGATTAGAGTCGCAGAGCCGTCCCGGCTCTTCTCTCCGCACACAGCGGCGGGACGCCGCAGCTACTTTGGATGGTAGAGCGATCCTGCACCTCCCAGCCGCCTTGCTGAAGAAAACCGTCGCTCTTCTCGCGTGTCTTCTTCTTTGGGATCCTCTCACGGGGATGATAGGCAAACGGATGGAGAAACGAGATGCAAAGTGGAAGCCGAGAGAATGGGCGGATTCTCTGACATTTTCACAATCGGGAGCCTCGCCGCCGCAAAAATCGCTCCGAGAGAAGCCTCATGGGGCATAAACCAGCAGTTTTGACCATCCCTCACCCGGAAAGGGATGAGATACGGCTGATTTTCCATCAGTAGTTATCTTTCGGCGATAAATTGCGGACGATTTTCCTTCAGTACTTTTCCATCCGCGAACAGTTGCGGACGATTTTTCATCCGTATTTTTCGATTCCCGGAAAAATGCGGCTGATTTTTCAGTCCTAGTTTGCGGATTTCTGCAAGATACGGCTGATTTTTCAGACCTATTTCTCAACTTTGAGAGAAAATACGGCTGATTTTTCGTCCGTAGTCATGCCCGGCGCACAAAAATAATCCGCCGCTCTGTCTTTATACCTGCGCAGCGCCCTACGATTGATCGGACGCGCATCATGATAGTTGCAGAATCTGTAGAAAGAGATGCGCCAAGTATCAGTATAAACAGCGGAGATCCTTCCACTGATGCCCGCTCCATCTCTGGAGATGCCGCGCCGATGGCGAGTTACCGCGGTTCCATCGTTGCGGTTCCTGACGCACGTGGGATAATCCACGGGCATCGCTCCCCCCTTTGAGTCCCCCCAAAATGACTCGTCGCATTATTTTTCATGCTCTTGCCGCCGTTGCGTTTGCACGTGCCGCCGTGGCCTCGGTCATCCTCCAGGTTGACGTTAACGATGCGACGGACACGCCCACAGATACGGCGCCCGGTTTTTCCTCATATACCCTGACCGACAACACGCTCACGGTCGGCGGGTACACTGTGGATATCACCCCCGCATCTGGAGCCGCTCTCGATGATGTGCATCGCAATCTGCCGGCCTCCACCGGTGCATTGACGCTGGGCGCTGTTTATCGCGACTGCGTTTTCGCCGCGGGCGTCAATTCGGGAAATTTTTACCGGGTCGGTCTCGATACTGTCATCGGGGGCCTGACGCCGGGAAAACAGTACACGCTCACCATATGGAGTTACGACAGCGGCAGGACTAGTGAGCGGACGAGTGACTGGTCGGTGGTCGGTCTGGGCGGGCCTCAATGGGCGGCGAATAACTACAGCTTCAATGGAACCAGCACACCGGCGAGCGACGCGGCAAACCGCTTCTCCGCCAACGCCTACGCAGACGCGACAGGCTCGCTCGTCCTGAGGGGAAGGCCGGCAACTCAAACTTCAAGCACCAGCGTCTTCCTCAACGGGTTCACGGTGACCGATCCTGAGGAACCGGCAATGACGGCAACCAGCGTGCTTGCTGTGGATTTCAACGATCGTGCAAACACCGGCGCGGCAAACACGAACAGCGGTTTCTCCGAGTTTATCCTGAACGGCACCGATCTCTCCGGTCCGACCTCCAGTGCGACTTCGCGCAGTTTCGGTGCGCAGACCGTTACTGTCACGCCGATCGGCGGCACAATGGATGATCGCTTCCGCGATACGCTGGCAAACTCCGGCGCTTTTACCGAATCCCTCCTGCTGAAGGACTTCATCTTCGGCAGCACGGCCACCAGGATGGATGTGCGTGTGCAAGGACTGACACCCGGTGCCACGTATCTCGTCGAGCTCTGGTCTTACGATCAGGGCAGCACCGGCTCACTGCGTACGAGTGACTGGTCGGTCAACGGTGCGACGCTCTGGGACGACTACCTCTTTAACGGCGTCAATCTCCCGGCGACAAACAACGATTACAAAATGGCCGGTGCTTTCACCGCCGATTCCGCCGGGGAATTGCTCATCAGCGGGCGCGGTGTGGTCAATAGCCCGAATGTTTTCTTGAACGCCCTTCGCATCTCGCATCTCGCTCCACCGACAGTTGTCGATTTCGGGCATCCGGTCCTCAGCGAGTTCATGGCTGATAATTCCGGTGGAATTACTGACGAGGACGGTGACACGAGCGACTGGCTCGAAATCTGGAACACTACCACCACCACACTCGATCTCTCCGGATGGCATTTAACCGACGATCCATTCATCCCCACAAAGTGGACCTTTCCAACGGGCGTCACCATTCCCGCGCAGGGATTCCTTCGCGTCTGGGCCTCCGGGAAAAATCGCCTCGGCAATCCGGCGATGCTGCACACGAACTTTGCGCTGAACAAAGCCGCTGGAAGTTACCTCGCACTCCGGATGCCAGGAGGCGGCGCGGCAGTCACGGAATTTGCCAACATCCCGGCGCAAGGCGCCGATGTAAGCTACGGTCTCCACGGAGAAACCAAGCCGCTGACTGCAGGCTATTTCTCCGTTCCGACTCCGATCGCGCGTAACACCGCGACGCCCGTACCCGGCTTTGTGGCTAACACCGTCTTCAGTGTCGATCGTGGCTTCAAGACAGCGCCATTTAATCTGCATATCACCTGCGCGACGCCCAACGCGACGATCTACTACACCACCGACGGCAGCGAGCCGACGACTGCGAGTACTCCCTACCCGGGCGCAGCCGGCATTCCGATCAGCACGACCACGGTGATCCGAGCGAAGGCGTTCGCACCGCCCCTGGCGCCGAGCAACGTCGACACACAGACTTATATCTTCAACGCGGACGTCGAAACCCAACCGGCCCTCCCCGTGGGTTGGCCTGCAACATGGGGCACAGACAGTGAAGTGGCTGCAGATAACGGAGGCGACGGCATGGTTCCCGCAGATTACGAGATGGATCCGAACGTCGTAAACACGACGCTGCCTGGCTATGGCATCCCTGACGCACTCGCGGCTCTTCCCGCACTGTCGGTCGTGATGAACCCGGCGGATTTCCACAGCACCGGCAGTGGTATCTATGCAAATCCGAGAAGTGTCGGGGACGCATGGGAAAAGGCGTGCTCAATCGAGTTTCTCGAACTCGATGGCACAAGCATTCACACCCACTCCGGAATTCGCGTGCACGGCAACTCCTCGCGGCGTCCCATGCGAATGCAGAAGCACAGCTTCCGGCTCGCGTTCCGCAACGCCTACGGGGACGGAAAGTTCGACTACAAGCTCTTCGAGGAAACGAAAGTAAAGAGCTTCAACAAACTCGTGCTGCACGCGTTCTTCACCGACGGCTGGGGACTCGTGAGTTGGGACTCCGGACGATATCGCCCCCACACGGCGCTATCATTCCGCGATGCATTCATGCGGAGGAGCTTCACCGATATGGGCTACGAGAGCGTCAGCGGACGCTATGCGCATCTTTATATCAATGGGCTCTACTGGGGCGTGTATATGATTGGAGAGCGGTTCGACGAGGTCTTCTGCGCCGATCACTTTGGTGGACTGGAGACCGACTACGATGTGATCGCGCCAGGTGAATCCGACTATGTGCGAGCCGGTGTGGGCACCGGATGGGATTCGCTGTTTTCCTATCTGAACAATTCGGGCAACGACCTGACTATCCAGGCCGCTTACGAGGCAGTAGCAGCACAGGTGGATCTCGCCAATTTCGTGGACTACTACCTCCTCCACGTCCATGGCGACAGTGAGGACTGGCCGCATCACAACGGCTACGCCTACCGGAACCGTGCCGCTTCGGATGGCAGATGGAAGTTCATGCCCTGGGATCAGGAGATTACCTTCGACCCGCTCGTCCTGGTGGATCGACTTTCTCCGAACGCCTCCGGCACTACCTCCGATAAGACTGCCGGCCGGCTTTATCAGAAGCTTCGCGTCAACCGCGAGTTCCGCCTGCTTTTTGCAGATCGCGCACACAAACACCTGCACAACGGCGGTGCGCTCAGCCTTTCCGTTGAGCAGGCACGCTGGCAGGCGGTCGCCGATATACTTGATAAGGCAATTGTCGCCGAGAGCGCGCGCTGGGGCGACACGGCAGATGCGACACCGTATGGAAATTCCGTAACCACAGCGAACGCGACGCTGAAACGCGAGACCCACTGGCTCCCGCAGGTGGAAACCGTAAAGAACTCGCACTTCCCCGCCCTGCACAACCGGACAAACGCTTACGCGACCATCACGGAACTGCGCGCACAATCGCTCTATCCGCTCACGGAGCCGCGCGAGGGCGGCGGC
>CBINJX010000374.1:0-5669 GCA_966251085.1 uncultured Verrucomicrobiales bacterium | reverse complement strand
TGAGAGTAATACCCCTCGTTCAGCCCCTCCTGATTTTCCTTGTGCGTCTGCGGCATCGTGGCCAGCTCCAGGGAGGGCAACGAGGTATGCGCACCGACGTAGTTGGCAGCGATCTGGTCCGCGGAAATGGCAATGTTGATCTGGCTCCGGCGGTCCGCATCCGGCAGACACGCGGTGAGCCAGGTGGAGAGTTCCAGCGCGTGCGGCGCGCCATTGAAAGGCGAGATCGGCACCCCCGAGATCCCCTTCATCAACAGACATTGATCGAGCACGGGACGCAGCGATTCAAGGGCCGGTGGCGGTGACGACAGGAAACTCTCCGCATTCGCGGGCCAGAACTGATCCATGATGACCCCGTGGGGCATATACATGAAGCCGAGCCGAACCGGTGGTTTCACCGCCGCTTTCCGGGCGGTGTCTGCCCAACCCATCGTTTCCAAAAGCGGCAGTGCGAGAGTGGCTCCGAGCCCCTTCAGGCAGGCGCGACGACTGATCCGGAATTTATTTACCATTGGAGGAGAGGGAAACGGGTTTCTGGATGCGGTGATTCAAGAAAGGGTAACTGGTGACGATCTCGGTGATCAGCGTCTGCATACGGTAACCATCCCGGGCGATGGTTTGCATGAGGTGATCCACCACGATCTCGTCATAGCCTTCGAGAGGCCGGCATAACGCATACGCCAGCAGTTTTTGCGTCAGGCTTCGCGTCACCTCGTCTTTTCGTTCGGCGATGATGACTTTCAGCTCCTTTGGCGAAGAGAAGCGCTTTTCACCGGGCAGCTCGCCGGCGGCGTCGATTGGGCCTCCTGCATCGTCCGAATCGCGCCAGCGTCCGATCGCATCAAAGTTCTCCAGGCCAAATCCAATCGGATCGAGAACCTTGTGGCAGCTGGCACAGGAGGCGTCCGTCGTATGGAGTTCGGTCCGCTGACGCAGGGTCAGATTCGCGACTTCCTTCTGATCCTGTTTTTCCAGGGCGGGAATGTTTGGCGGGGCAGGGGGCACATGTTCACCGAGCACCTGTTCGAGCACCCATACGCCGCGTTTCACCGGGCTGGTGCGGTTGGGAAAGGAGGTCGTCGCCAGGACACCGGGCATGCTCAGGATGCCCCCGCGGTTGGCATCCGTCAGCTTCACCCGGCGCATCTCTGGTCCGGTGATCTCTTTCTCCAGGCCGTAAAGGGTGGCGAGGGTGCCATTGAGGAATGTGTAATCACTATCCACGAAGCGAACCACGCTCTGGTTTTCCGCCACGATGCTTTGGAAAAAGAGACGCGCTTCCTCGTACATCGCCGAGCGCATCTCGCCGGTCATCTGCGGGAATTTGGCGGGGTCGAACGTCTGCTTTTCCAGACCCCCGAGTCCGAGCCACTGCGCACCGAAACCGTCGAACAACGCCCGCGAACGAGGGTCCGCGAGCATGCGCTTCACCTGCGCCTGGAGGACCGCTGGTTCGTGAAGTTTGCCGCTATCCGCGAGAGCCGAGAGCTCCGGGTCCGGCATGGTGGCCCAGAGCAGATACGACAGGCGCGACGCCAGTTGATAGTCATCGAGCGGAACGATCGTCTTCTCCGCATCGGCCTCCGCGGCCGGTGTGATGAAGAGGAACTGCGGGGAAACCAGAACGGCCTTGAGCATCAGGCGCAGCGCCGCCGGATATTCGAGTTGATTGGCGCGCGCCAGATCGAAGACCCCCAGCAGGACCTCCACTTCCGCTTCTGACGGCGGCCGGCGATACGCCTCCCGGGCCAGTTTGTGCGCGACGGTTCGCGCCGCCTCGCGGAGATCCGCGCCGGGTGCAGGCGGCTCGCCAAACAACCGCTTCTGCACCTCCGTCGGCGGTGCGCCCTCGGGAGCCAGGACCCGGTTCACGACCTCATTGGCAATCCCGAGATACAGCTCCGACTGGAGTGGCGACAGCGTATTCAGGTATCCTTCGCCGGACACTTCATCTGGCAACGCCTCGGCGACTGCCGGATCCACCCCGAGGAGATCACGCAGCGTGTTGCCATATTCCACCTTCGTGAGGCGCCGGATGACAAACTGGCCGGGGTCCTTCGGGCTGAGAAACTTGATCTTGGCAATCCAGTCCACGAACTTCTGCCGCTCCTCATCCGTCGGCAGCTTGTCCTCATCGTCCGGCGGCATGTCTTGGCTCTTCACGACGGCGATGGCGTGTTTCCACTGCCTGCTGAAGGCCATGCTCCCGGGGTTCTTGATCGCGGGGGCAAAGTTGATCCCGCCCTTCATTCTCCTGCTCCCGTGGCAATCGGTGCAATACTTCTCGAGGAAAGGCTTTATCTCCGCGCCAAAGGACTTCTTTGCATCGGCCTGCAGCGCGGCGAAATCCATCTCTGCCGGTGGCGCCGCAAGGCCAGAGACGAGCGACATGAACAGCGCCGCCACAGTCACGGCGTACACACGAAAGGGGGAAACTGCGGCGGTTGTCATTCGGGTCTCTTCTTCAGATCAGCAACCAATGACAACCAGTCATCAGTTGCTTTCTTTGAAGCGAAGCGACCGCCGGCTGAAACCTTGAATACAAGAATCGACCCTTTTGTACTTTGGGCAGGCAGGGATGCCCGTGCTACGGCACCAGCGCGCGAGCACTCTGCCAGCGCTCTTTGTTCTAACTAAATGTCGTTAGGTCTTCACGTCCGGGAGATGTAGGGAACGGTCTACTTTTTACTTTCGATATATTCCTGCACCAACACCGGAACGTCACTGCAGATGGCATCCACTCCGAGACCTAACCCGAGGAAGTAATCGTTGAGGTTGTGCCCAGGCCAGCCGGTCACGACGAATCCCTGCCGTTGGGCCTCCTTCACAGCAAGGCGAGTCGTGCCTTCCATTTTTGCGGCGATCCTTTTAGCCCCGATTGCCTTGGCCGATGCCATCAGTTCCGGAGTAAGAGGACCTCCTTTGATCAACATGATATCAGCGTTGGGATCAATTTTCTTGATGGCCTTCAGTGGTCTGTCGTCAAAGGACGTGAAAATATAGGTCGACCCTTCGGGGACATGGGCCGTGACTTTCTGATGCAGTTTCGCAGCATAGGCCTCGATGCGAGAATCTGGATAAAGCTCCTTGTTCTTGGTCTTCATCTCAAATTCCACATACATCCCGGGCTTGTCCTTCAAGTAAGCAAGGAGTGTGTCTAGAAAGAGTAGGGGTTCGTTTTGTTTCTTGGACCGGATCTTCCTGGCTTCCTCTGCATTCAGGCGTTCGACCGGTCCGCTGCCCTGATGTGTGCGATTGAGGGAGTCATCATGCAACACCACCAGTTCACCGTCATTGGTCATGCGCACATCGAGCTCAAAACCCCTGATCCCTTTGTCGTAGCTGCTCTTGAATGCGAAGAGCGTATTCTCTTCAAACTCATGCGCTCCTCCCCGGTGGGCAAAATGGAACGGCCTCTTTTCTCCTGCCTGCAGGCTCGGGAGTGATGGAAATACCGCGAGGACAATGATGGAAAGCGATGTGAGCAGGGGGATCTTCATGGGAAAGGCAAATCGACAATTTAATTCAGTCAATCACAAGGCCTCGGGCGAGGCCTTTGTCAAAACGATCTAACGGGCCGTGAGAGTAAAGGGGATTGGAGATGTGCTATTTGCCTCACGGGGAGAAATAGGGTCGGCTCTACAAAATAGAATCTGGAGTTGCCGGGTGCACGCCCTTCATTCTCCTGCTCCCGTGACAATCGGTGCAGTACTTCTCAAAAAAGGGCTTTATCTCTGTGCCAAAGGAATTCTTCGCATCGGCCTGCAGCGCGGCGAAATCGATCTCCGCCGATGACGCCGCAAGGCCAGACACGAGCGTTAGGAACAGCGCCGCAAGAGCCAGGGCGTACACACGAGGGTGGGGGACTGCGGCGATTGTCATTCGGTTCTCTTCTTCAGACGAGCACCCAAGGACAACCGGTCATCGGTTGCTTTCTTTGAAGCGAAGCGACCGCCGACGAATCGCTTCCTGTCGATGGCGTTTTACGGTTCCCGAGCGCGTCTACCAAAGCGATGGCGAGCGCGACCATGCCGTTATTGCCGCGTTTGCGCTTCTACACAGTCGCAGACGGGCCGTGATGCCGTAATCGCCGATTCTAACTGACCCGGCTGCCGCGATGAGTGGACTCGTCCCTCGGGAAGGCACGTCCGTTACTTCGCCGCGGATGCTGCTCTTGCCAGCGCGGCTGTATGATCCAGCAACTCGCGTCCAGCCGGCGGTCCATGACTGGGAACCACGATCTTCGAATCGGGAAATTTAGCTGCCACCGCCTCTGTTGTCTTGGCCCACTGTTGGATGTTTCCATCGGCAGTATTTCCCAAGTTGTTGGAGCCACCTGGGCGAATCAGGCACCCGCCAAACAGGATCCCGGCACCTTCGACATTCACCACGATGTTATCTTCGGTATGTCCCGCGCCAGGGTAGAATACCGTCAAAGGTCCAAGGGTTTGCGACGGACCATCTGCACGCAATTCCAGCGCGGTTTCTGCGGGCGTCAATCTGCGCTTGATTGCCAGTTGGTTGGAAAGCGCCAGCGCATACGTTTGAATCCCCCGCTTTCGCACGATCCCCACGCCTCCCATTTTGTCCGCATGGGCATGGGTAAAGACTGCCAGTTTCACCGGTTTCTTGAGAGTCAGCGTTGCCCAATCGAGAATCGCTGCGGTCTGCTCGTCGTTCCACGCTGTATCGACCAGAATGGAATGATCGCCATCGATCACGATCAGGCCGTTGGCTGGCGTAAGACCGAAAGCCGGGACGTCCCTCATGCTCGTGTGCATCCAGACCGTCGGTGAAAGCTGTGAGAAACGCACATCGTCCCGCTTCGAATCGCTTGTCGAGGGAGGGGTCGTTGATGCGGTGAGGGCGGCGGGCGAACAGTGCGCCGTCACCATCCAGCAAGCCAGCAACAGGCTTCCCGCGAGGATGGTTCGATAAATCATCATCATGCAGCCAACATCACATGGCCAGCCGGATCAACTTCCATCATCCCGCTTGTCGTGGCTCTTCACGGTGGCGATGGCGTACTTCCACTGCCTACTGGAGGCCGTGCTCCCGGGATCCTTCAGCGCAGGGGCGAAGTTGATCCCGCCCTTCATCCTCCTGCTTCCGTGACATTTGGTACAATAGGTCTCGAGGAAGGGCTTTATGTCCTTGCCAAAGGACTCCTTCGCGTCGGCCTGCAGCGCGGCGAAAGCCATCTCCGCCGGTGACGCTCCAAGGCTGGACACGAGCGACAGGAACAGCGCCGCAAGAGCCAGGGCGTACACACGGGGGAGGGGAACTGCGGTGAATGTCATTAGGGTCTCTTCTTCAGACGAGCCCCCAAGGACAACCGGTCAGCGGTTGCTTTCTTTGAAGCGAAGCGAGCGCCGACGAATCGCTTCGTGTCGATGCCGTTTTATGGGCTGAATCGGCGGATGTGGAGAGGGAGACAGATCGTTGGCTGAGATCTTGAATATAAGAATCGACCCTTTTGCGTTGAAGTCAGCTGCGACCCAGGCATTTCCGTATAGTCTCGGCTAGCCGCGGAGCCAGATACGGTTTTTGGAGATAGGTCACACCTTCTGTTAGAATTGAGTCCTTTCCGAGGACGCTGGCGTTGTAGCCACTGGTGAAAATCACTTTCAGGTGTGGTTTCTCAGCCCGAAGCCGCTGAGCCAGGGCCT
>CBINJX010000373.1:0-5676 GCA_966251085.1 uncultured Verrucomicrobiales bacterium | reverse complement strand
AGCGCCCCGTTAATCGGAGACTGAGCACTGAGTACTGACTTCTGAGCACTTTGCTTTCTACCCCTTCACCGCGCGCTGCTGCGCTTTGCGTTCCAGATACCCCGCGCCCCATTTCTCCAGCTGATCCATGATTTCCGAGAGCGTTCTTCCGTACTCGCTGAGCATGTACTCCACGCGAGCGGGCACCTCCGCGTAGATCTTGCGCTCGATGATTTCATCCGCCTCGAGCTGACGCAGCTGAACCGTGAGCACCTGGGCCGTGATCTCCGGTATCGCAGCCTGCAGATCCGAAAACCGTTTTGTCCCATCGTTCAGCAGACAGAGGATCGAGGGTTTCCAGCGGCCGCGTATCACATCGATTGCCGCTCGTACGGGACAATTATCTCTCAGGCTGTCGATCTTCTGTTCGTAGTCGGAGATCGTTTTCATGGCGCTTCGCTATTGTCCCGCGATTTCACGGAAGGCCAAGGAAAGATCCGCTCGTATGGGATACTCAGGGCAATAGCGGCAGTTTCACAGGGAGAGGGATTTTCTCAACCAGGGGGACCTTCTCCAATACAGGGACAACCTCGCCCACTACCTCCGCCGGAATGTCTGTGAGGGGTTTCAAGATTCCTTCTTCAGCTACTGGCTTCTCCACGAGCGCAAAAACATCATCGATCACCTTCGGATCAGGCGCGACGTCGGAAAGGATCTCCTGCACACCTTCCACCGCTTCGGTAACTTTGACATTGCGAAGAGTCTGCCATGTCTCCTGGGCCACCTCCCGCGGACGAATGCCGGCGATCCCCTGCTCGTTCAGCTGCTCGTAGTGGTCCTCCAGAAATCCTTCCACCAGGGTCCGCTTCACCGGCTCCAGAAGGAGCACGTCCTCCAACAGCTCGCTGTACAACTTTGCTGCTTCCTGCGGGATTCGCTCCACTCGAAGCAATTCATCGATCACCGCCGGAAGTCCCCCGACATCGGCCAACTCGCCGAGGAGACCGGGAAAGCGGTAGTCGGGGATACTTGGCAAGGCATCGCGTAGGGGATCGTCGGCAGAACCGATGGCGTCTGCTGGAGTCGGGCTCGTCTCTCTCGGCCGGGAATTTACCGCTCGCGACGAATCGCTATTGTCCACAGCTGGTGCTGCCTTGTTGCCTCCACTTCCAGCGAGGACTGATGAGCCTGCGGGCGTGCCGGATTGGGAAACCTTCGGGACAGTAACCGGCGTACTGCTTTGCTTGAGCGCCTGGTTGGGCACGTCAGGGAGTACCGGTCGCTGTATCGCAATGTTACCCGCATCAGTCTGCCGATTACCCACGGACCGGGCACCCGGCGTCACGAGAACCTCGCCGCTCCCAGCCGGAGTCACCGATGCATAGCCATACGTGAGTTCGCGTTCCTGTACCTCCGAGAGCTGAGCGAAGTCCGGAGCAGGCGGATTTTGAACTGGGATCTCGTGCCAGACGGCAGCCGTTCCTGTCACAGCAAGGAGAACAGCAGCCGTCTTCATCACTCCCTTCGAGAGAATGGCAGTGAGAAGCAGGTAGGCGGATGCTCCTCCACCGGCAGCCGCCGTAGCCAGCGCCGCGCTCGCCAGCCCCACAGGAGCAGCGATGCTGCTTTGAACCGATACCGCCCCGAGAAGCAGCACAACCACGTTTCCGCCGATCCCTTTTTCGCTGAGGCGTTTCCCTAGCCGATCGAGCGCACGTGACACCCGTTGCCTCACGGCCGCTTCGTTGGCACCGAGCACCTTGGACATCTCCGGATAAGAGAGATCCTGAAAATAGTGCAAGACGATGACCTCGCGGTCGGCAGCCGAGAGAAGCCCCAGCGCCTCGTCCACGATCGCCAGCTGATCCGAACCGGTGCTGCCGCCAAAAACCGGTGCCACGGCCGTTGGCAGTTCCCTGACAAAATGTTCCTGCCTTGCATGCCGGCGCACCTCTGATTGGAGAGTACGTGAGGCCTGATAGATCGCGGCCTGATGCAACCAACCGCCGACCGATGCGCGACCGGTCAGGAACCGGGCCTTCCTCGCCAGCGTGGCAAAAACCTCCTGCGCTACCTCCCTGGCGAGTTCCAAGTTTCCGGTTCTCCGGAAAGCTGCGCCGAGCACCATTGCCTGATATCGCGTCACCAGCGCGCCGAATGCCGCCTCGCTCTGCTCCTTCTCATATTGTTGGAGCAACTCTGCATCACTGTCTGGGACCGTTGTGCTCATCTCTTTCCCAGTGCTCCATCCGCTGCGCTCTGTTGTGACAGCGGAATGAAGAATCTCAGTCTCATGCCGACCTGGCGTTTGTTCCAACCGAACAGCTGGTGTCGTCGATTTACGTTTCCTCGCCTGGTCCTCGCGTCTGGTATTCACGGGTTGGGAAAAATTCGGTGACAAACGTTTCGGTTCCAGCAGCACAGTTGCGTCACACGGAACCCAACTTCGTGAGATGAAAGCAGGGTGCACGCCAGCGATGCCCCGTCACCGCGATCTTTGGATCTGCAGCGCGCGGATCATCCCTTCGCGCAAATGGTCCACGCCGAACGGCTTATGGACCGTCACATCCACGGGACTCAAAAGGCCTTCCCCCCTTTCAGAAGCACAAGGCAGTCCACTCACCATAACCACCGGCATACGAGGGTTGCGCTGCTTGATCGCAAGGGCGAGTTCGAAGCCGTCCATTCGCGGCATGGCGCGATCCACCAAGACGACATCCCAAGTCCCCGCGCAAAAAACCTCCAGCCCATGCACGCCATCCACCGCCGTTTCAACAGTATGCCCTTCGTCCCGCAGGCACTCCGCGACCACCTCGCGTAGCGCCGGTTCATCATCGACGAGAAGGATCCGGAGACGGCCCAGGGAAGTTCTGCCGCAGGCATTAGGCTCGAAATTTGGGGTTGCTCCGGCTGTGAACACCGCGGATTTACAATCATAGGGAATGGTGACTGCATTCATGGTCTAATCCTCCATCCCGCGCCCGCATCGGTTTTGTGACAGGCTCACCGACTTTTTTTCGTTTCTTCCATTGGGAGCCCGAGCGAGGACTACGGAAGGGATACAAAGCATACGGTGCGCCAAACCACGCAGCCCCTGCCGATATGGATCTGACCACATGGGCGGAGCTTTTGCTGCAACTCGCGTTCAGAGGATTCGGTGTTCGGGGGATTAGAGCCTGTCCGAAGTGCCAAAATTCAACTGCGGGTAAGGGCGAGAAAATTGGTCGGCTGGGTAGATACACTCCCCATAGTCCGACACACGCGATCCGCCCGTTTCCCAATGGGTATGAAGACGCTTAGATCCGTGCTATTAGCTATTTGCGTGGCGGTATTTGGGTCGCTCGCTACGGCGCAGGCTCAAGCACCCGGCTTTCAAATGAACGATGCCGATCGAACTTTCCTCCAACAGATGGCACAAAGCGCTGCCTTTGAAATCATGGGGGGCCAACTCGCCCGCTTCCGCTCCAATGCTCCAGTGATCCGCCAGCTCGGAGGCAGGATCACACGCGCCAATGTCCGCGAATCCGGCCAGATCAGGAATCTTGCAATACGCTTTGGTGTGCCGGTCACGAATCAGCCGACACAGGTCCAGCTCGAGGACCTGCAGGATCTGCAACGATTTGTCGGCGGGCAGTTCAACCGGAAATTCGTCAACGGGCAGATCCGGACAATACTGAACGAAATCAGCGCCAGCCTGACCGTCATCCGTGAAGGACTGAACCCGCTCGTACGCGGCTTCGCCGGATCTGTATGGGCAATTGCAGCAAAGCCTCGCTGCCGCACAGCAGCTCAGAACTCGGACGCGGTAACCGGGAGGCTCTCCGCCGGAAAGTTGAAAGCCGACCACGAGTGGGGCGCGTGAAGGCGGGCAGGAAGTACTCAGTGCTCAGTGCTCAGAAGTCAGTATACAGCCCCGGCTTCGCCACCATCCCCCATTCCGATCTGCCTATGAGCGGCTCTCAACTCGATACACTCGACCATCCACTGGATCAAACCCGACCCTGTGTTCACATTTTCTAAACCATACCCCGACACGCCCTCCTCTCGATCGTGAAGGGGATCTCGAGGTAAGCCCTTATCTCGAGGCACCGCCTCTACTCCCTCCACCCGCTCTGTTGAGGGGCGCTGACGGTACTCTGCAGGTAGCGACACCCCCCATCGTCCGGTCATTACGACACAGACGTTTCAGGCGCGTTATGAAATCACTTAGCTACCTACTAGCCACGGCTTCTGTGGTGATGCTCAGCTTAGTTGCCACAACACACGCTCAAATTGGAGGAATCATCAACGATGCAGATCGCACGTTCCTTCAAACCACCTCACAGGGTGCCGCATATGAAATGATCGGGGGACAACTTCCCCGGTCCCATTCCAACACGGGCGTTGTACGCAAGCTCGGAGACCGGATCTCCCGTGCCAATCAGCGTGAATCCACACGGGTGAAGGCATTGGCTTTGCGTGTCGGTGTTTCGGTATCGATCAAGCCGAGCACTGATCAGGTCAAGGACCTGGAAGGCCTCGGGAACCTGTTCAATACCGATTTTGATCGCACCTTCGTAAACAAGGAAATCACGACGATTCTGAACGACATTCGCGACAGCCTGGTAGTCATTCGAGATGGCTCGAACCTGGCTGTACGGGCATTTGCCCGCCGCCGTCTTCCCGGGCTGTATTCGCAGTTGCAGGCGAGCATCATCACCGCCCAGCAGATCGGACTCCCGCTACAATGACACGATAGTGGAAGATGCGGGACCGGTGCAGCGTCCAGTTCGCCGGGGTACTGCCCCCCGATCCGAAGCTGTCATCACCACTCGGGCGCTCCCGAGTGGTGATTGCACGTGGAATCTATCCGAATGGGTTCCTCGCAATCTCCTCACAGCCCTGCACGTCAAAACAACGTCGGCTTTAACTCCACATCTGCATATCTCCACGCTTCCCGGAAACGCTTCTCCGTTTCAGCCGCTTGTTCGCCTTTGCCCTGTGCCTTTAATGATTCCGTGAGACCGAACAAGCTCCATCCGTTATTCGGGGTCTTTTGCAGATCATCGCGGAACACAGCTTCGGCGTCGGCCGGACGTTTGGCATCGAGAAGCGCAAAGCCGAGCGACTGCCTGACTGGATAGTGATAATACGGCGGCTCCATGTACGGGAGCGCGTCCTGGGCTTTGATCGCAGCGCGATAGCGGCTGATTATCTCATCGGTGTCACCACGGCGGGCAGCGATTGCACCCGCAAGTTCGTTGTCCGCTACGGTGAGCACACCGGTAGCGGGGAGATATTGAGTGTCGAGCGATTTGGATTCCGGATCGTTCAGGATTTTCTCCAGCGCCTGTTTCTCCCTGATGGCTTCGTCGAGTTGGTTCTTTGCCGCAAACGCAAGCCCGCGGGCATAGTGAAACAGCGCGCGTTCGAAGCGGGCGGATTCCTCGGGCAGCGGCTCCTTGAGGACGTCATCCCTGCGTTTGAAGCGCGCCATGGTCAGCACGGGAACCGGGTTCTGCCGCGGCGCTTCCACCGCATCGGGCCGACAATGACTCACATAGCCGGAGACCTCACGAGCCGCGGACAATGCGTCGGCGCTACGTCCTTCCATGGCAGTCGAGTACCAGAGAAAGTGGATGTTATGTGGATAATAAAGGGCCGGGTAAAAACCCTGTCTGCGGCAGGCGCTGAGATATTCCTCATCTGCCTTGATCG
>CBINJX010000372.1:0-5682 GCA_966251085.1 uncultured Verrucomicrobiales bacterium | reverse complement strand
CACGCGGGGAGAGGGTCTTGAGCAGGTCGAGATCGCAGAAAACCAGGCGCGGCTGGGAGAAGGCGCCCATGATGTTTTTTACCCCGCCGAAGTTCACCGCAACCTTACCGCCCACGCTGGAGTCCACTGCCGACAGAAGGGTTGTTGGCATTTGTACAAAGGGGACACCTCTCCGAAATACCGCCGCAGCAAAGCCGCCAAGGTCTCCTACCACACCGCCGCCGAGTAGAATCACCAAGGGTGTCGCCCCTGCATCGGGAAAGCTTTCCAAAAGGGTCGCGCAGGTTTTGGAAAACTCGTCCCAGTTTTTGCCTTCCTCACTGGCAGGAATGTCATGCCGTACGATCCGCGTGAAACCCGCGGCCGAGAGCGCTGCCTGGACGCGCTCGAAGTAATGTCCTCCGACCTGCGAGTTGGTGATGACAAAGGCGTTTGTCTGCTTGAGGCCGTTCTCGCGTAGAGTCGTGCCGAGGGAGTCAAGCGTGCCGGATCCAATCAGGATCGGGTACGAGCGGGGGCCGAGGTCAACATCGACGCGGGCGTGGGACATGCGATTTTCGATTTTTAGGTTTCCGAACTACAGACGCTCCGCTTTGGAGGCGCGGTGGCCAAATCTCGGAAACCCCGGTGAAAATCGAAAACCAAAAATGCTACTTCGCCACTGGGATCAGCACCTCATTGCGCCGAAGGCCGGCCGGCGTCCATGGCGGATCGTAATATGCGACCACTGGCTCCCCGGTGACCGTGAGTCCGCGCTCCTTGATCCACGAACGCAGCTTTTGCTCGGCGGCGTCCTCTTCCTCCCGGGTACCTTTGCCTTCGAACCGGATGGCGGCAAAACGTCCGGCTGAGCGCGTCGCGAGTTTTACGTCTGATCTTTCCGGTTCCGGCGCGCCTTTTTCGGCGGTTTCCTTCGGCAGGATGAAGCTCATGCTGGTTTCCGGGGCTTCCCGGTCGATCAGTACGGGAGCGGTCATCGAGATATTCTCCTCGCGTTCATTCGCTCCGGTGATGAATCCGAAGAGTTTTTTGAAGGAGCGGTCGTCATTTTTCTCCCCGCCCATGGGAGTGGTGACGGTCTTGAGCTGCGGGTAATCGCGAATCTCGAAGTTCCCCTCCTTTTCCACCACCTGGTAATCGGGCGTTTCAGTGGCGGCCCTGGAATTTGCGACCAGCCAGCCTGCTGCGAGCAGGACAATGCCGATCAGTGTAAGACGAATCAGTTTCATACGAGAAGTTACGGCGGCACCCGATGTACAGATGCCTCCCCACCTCCTCGTCAGCGCGTAGCCGTATAAATGGTCACGATGCCCGTGTGCAGTGGCTGGAAGTGGCCGTCGCTGAATCCTGCTTCCTCGATGAGTCCCACCATCGCTTTTCCCTGCGGGAATGCTTCAATGGAATCTGCGAGATACGAGTAGGCCGTGCGCTCGCGTGTCACCCAGGAGGCGACGGAGGGGAGGACGTTGTGCAGGTAAAAGCGGTAGATGCCGCGGGTGAACCCAGTCGGGATGGAGAAGTCGAGGACGAGCAGATGTCCGCCGGGGCGGAGGACCCGGTGGATCTCGGTGAGGGCGGTCTTCCAGTTTTCCATGTTCCGCAGGCCGAAGGCGATGGTGACGGCGTCAAAACTCTGGTCGCGGAACGGCAGATGGAGCGCGTCGCATTCGATCAGGAGTTGCTGCTGCTTGCGTTTCGCCTCGAGGAGCATCGGCCGGCAAAAATCGCCCCCCACGACCATGCTCTCCGGGCAGGCCTTTCCAAGAGTCAGTGCGAGATCGCCACTTCCTGTCGCAAGATCGAGAATCCGCTGCGGTTTCCAGGATGCGACCTGACCTGCCGCGGTGCGGCGCCACAAAAAGTCACATCCGCAGCTCAGCAGATGGTTTGCGAAATCGTATCTCCGGGCGATGACAGAGAAGAAGCTCCGGATCCGGTCTCCTCGGTGAAGGGCGCCGGAACTCATCGGTTTAAGAGACGTAAAATCCCAAGCATGGAAAACGGCATACCATGTGCTATGTCGTCTTGCACGGAATCTCCTGCTTCTGACATGAGTTTCGTGGCCACGCCCTTTGCCCATGCCGAATGCAATTATCAGCCGCGCGCGCGTAGTGATTGTCGATGATGAGTCGTCAAATGTACGGCTGCTCGAGCGGATTCTGGAGATGTTCGGCTGCAAGCATGTGCGCAGCACAACCGATTCACGCCAGGCGTTGGCGCTCTGTGTGGAGTTCAAACCGGACCTCGTGTTGCTCGACCTGCACATGCCGCACATGGATGGCTTTACCGTGATGCAGCAGATCCAGCAGATCATCGCGGATGTGTATCTGCCGATCCTCGTGCTGACGGCGGATATTACCGTGGAAACCAAGCGCCGGGCGCTGGCGTCCGGGGCCAAGGATCTGGTGACCAAACCGCTGGATCACTCCGAGGTGGTACTGCGCATTAAGAACCTGCTCGAGAACCGCTTCCTCAACTTGGAGATGGAGAAGCAGAACGTTCTTTTGGAAGAACAAGTCCGCGAACGCACGGCGCAGCTCGAACATACGCTCGATCAGTTGCGTTCCACCCAGGAGCAGGTGATTCGGCAGGAGCGGTTGCGCGCGCTCGGAATGATGGCCGGCGGTATCGCGCATGATTTCAATAACGCTCTGACAATGGTGCTCGGGTACGGAGAACTGCTCCTGCCTTACCTCCAGCAGCATGCTTCCTCCAAGGAGATCACTTATCTCCAGAACATGGTCTCCGCAGCGCAGGATGCCACCCATGTGGTGAGCCGCCTTCGGGACTTTTACCGGCCGGCGAGCGGGAACGAGGTGCGGTCCACTGTGGATATCGGGACCGTCGTGGAGCAGGCGGTTTCATTGACCTCCCCAAAGTGGAGCAGCAAGAGCCTGGCAGATGGAGTGCAGATCGAGGTGGTGATGGATCTTCTCTCGGTTCCTCCTGTCTCGGCGAATGCCGCGGAGCTGCGCGAAGTGCTCACAAACCTCATCTTCAACTCGGTCGATGCCATGCCGGCCGGGGGGACCATCACCGTCAGTACCCGGGCCGTCGATAATGGGGTGCAGGTCACCGTGCGCGATACCGGCGTGGGAATGACCGAGTCCGAGCGCGAGCGGTGTCTCGAGCCATTTTTCACAACCAAGGGCGAACGCGGAACCGGTCTCGGCCTGGCGGTCGTTTACGGAATCATCCAGCGCCACGAGGGGCGTATCGAAATCGAGAGTCAGAAGGGAGCTGGCACTGCGTTTTCATTCTGGATGCCCGGAGCGACGACTCAGCCGGAGACTGCTGAGCCGGTTGTCGGGAAACTCGACCGCAGCCTCCGGGTATTGGTGGTCGATGACCAGGAGATCATCTGCGAACTGATCTCGGAGTACCTTCGTGAGGACGGTCACAGTGCAGCCATCGCCTTCAACGGAATGCAGGCCTTGGAAGCCTTTCCTCAAGATTCCTTTGATCTGGTCATCACCGACCAATCGATGCCGGGGATGAACGGGGTTCAGCTTGCCCAGGCGCTAAAGGCGCAGGCACCGATGCTTCCGGTGATCCTGCTGACTGGTTTTGGTGAAGAGATGCAGGCGAAAGGCCAGCAACCGGAGGGTGTGGATCTGCTGATTGGAAAACCTGTTTCCTCCACGGAGCTCCGCAAGGGAATTGCCGTGGCTCTCGCTGGGAAAAACGGTGGCGCACCCGCCGCAACTCACAACAGTACGGCAGACTCCGAGCTGCTCTGCGCAGACTGAGGCGCGAAGATAGCTGATAGTTGAGGGCAACAAACGAGCGTGGCGCGTGGAGGCGGGAAGAAAGTGCTCAGTGCTCAGTACACAGCCCCTGCTTTGCCAGCCGCGCACCGGCAGCTTGGAGGGGGGAGAGGTGTGGTCAAGGTCGAGCTGACTGCTGATCACTTTCTTCGCGCCCCGCTCGCTGATTGCTTTCAATTCTCACTGTAGCGAAAGCAGCAGAATCCTAACTCCAGATCATCAGTTCCCCAGCCGCCTCGCTTCCACTTTTACCGCTTTCCAAAGATGGTGCTCACGAGAGGACTCGAACCTCCACGGGTTGCCCCATACGGTCCTGAGCCGTACGCGTCTGCCAATTCCGCCACGTGAGCATTGGCTTTTATCGCCGAA
The DNA here is from genome assembly GCA_966251085.1 of uncultured Verrucomicrobiales bacterium. Taxonomy (GTDB): domain Bacteria; phylum Verrucomicrobiota; class Verrucomicrobiia; order Chthoniobacterales; family Chthoniobacteraceae; genus CBINJX01. The sequence goes on along the minus strand of CBINJX010000372.1, from coordinate 1,546 downwards.
AGCTCGGCGAGGGAGCAGAACAGTAGCCGTTGCGCTCAAAAGCGCAAATGAAATTTTGTTCTGAACTGAATTTGTTTCGTGGTTTCAGGGAAGCAAGCCACTCGAAATGAAAAAGCCCAGGGGAGCGCCAATCTGGCGCTACCCTGGGCTTCGAGGGGGAAGTGGCTTCTCTTGCTTAGCTGATGCGCATCGGCATCAACACATAGAGGAAAGGAGTCTGAATTTTGATCACGCCCGGGCTCATCTCATCGATCAGATCGAGGAAGACCTCGTCGTTGGTGAGATTCCGGAGAGGCGCCATGAGGAACTCCGGGTTGAACGCGATGGAGAAATCGCGGCCCTTGTAGGAAATCGGAAGCGATTCGCGTGCTTCACCGATATCCGGGGTGTTCGCGACGATCTCGACGTTATTCTTGGAGAAGACCAGCTTCACCGAATTGCTCTTCTCACTGGAGAGCAGGGAGACGCGGTGGACCGCCGTGAGGAAAAGATCACGCTCGAGGGCGACACGCTCCTTGGTTTCCTGCGGAATCACCTGCCGGTAATTCGGATAGTTGCCTTCGATCAGCTTGGAGATCAGCAGTGTGGAACCGACCTCGAAGGCGACCTGATTCTCCGCCACGCTCATCTTCACGTCGCCGTCGTCGCCGAGCATACGGCCGAGTTCCGTGACGCACTTGGTGGGAACGATGATCTCCACCTCGTTTTCCTTCGGGTACTCCAACTCGATATCCACCAATGCCAGACGGCGTCCATCGGTGGCCACCATGGTGAGTTTGCCATCCTTGAAGGAGAACAGGATGCCGTTCAGGACGTAGCGCGTCTCATCGGTCGAGATCGCATACGATGTTTTCTTCAGTGCATCCCGGAGCTGCTGCTGGGGAATCGTGAAAGTCTTGGCTTCCGCAAACTGTGGCAGCGGCGGGAACTCCTCCTCGGGAAGTCCCATGATCTTGAAGAAGCTCTGGCCGCAGCGGATCGACGCGATGTTCTTGGCATCCACATCGATGTGGATATCGCTCGCGGGCAATTCCTTCACAATCGTGGCAAGGCGTCGGGCTGGAAGGGTGGTCGCACCTTCGCTCTCCACTTGCGCCTCGGTTGCACCGGTGATGCCCACATCCAGGTCGGACGTCGTCAGGCGGAGTTGACCATCCCGGGCCTGCAGCAGCACGTTGGAAAGAATGGGCAGCGTCGTGCGCGTGCTCACCACATTTTGGACAGTCTGCAGCCCGGAGAGGAGTTTCTCTTTGCTGACGCTAAATTTCATAAGGATAAGTCGGTCTAAATGACTGAATGCCACAGGGGTGGCAATCCATTTTCGGCGCTGCGGCCTCTCTGGGTGCCTGATGCTGTGCCTGTGCAGTTAAAACAGGTTGCTTACCGCTGGAGTTGGCTGTCGAGGAAACTGACGACCTGACGCGTCTTTTCGTCCTTCTGGATCTTGTCTTTCACCAGCCGGTGAGCATGGAGGACTGTGCCGTGATCACGTCCGCCAAAGGCCTCGCCGATTTCCGGCAAGCTGTGTTCGGTCAGCTCCTTGGAG
>CBINJX010000371.1:0-5688 GCA_966251085.1 uncultured Verrucomicrobiales bacterium | reverse complement strand
TGAAGATGCCTACCCGATCGGCAGAGGATCCTTTGAACTGCAAGGTTTTGCCCGATTTGAGCGAACAGCGGAAGGCAAGGACCTCTACCGGTTGGTTCCGCGACTTGAGGTGGGGATCGCTTCAAACACGCAGTTTACTGTCGAGGTTCCCTTTGAGCTGGGACCGGCAGTCGAAGATGAAGGAAGAGGCGATGTAAGCGCTTCCTTTCTCTACAACATCAATACGGAAACTCTATCGCTACCGGCACTCGGGATTGCTGGCGGTGCGGTGTTTCCGACCGGACCCGACAGTCATGGCGTTGATCCATTTGCAACCTTCATTTTGACTAAAACCCTCGGCACCAGTTCGCACATGCACCGGGTGCATCTGAACTTGCAGGGTCTGTACAATTCTGATGCGCAGCCCAACGAGCGCGAAGCGCTGTACAAAATGGTCGTCGGCTACAGCGTGCGTCTGGGAGCGGATACGATCCTGCTCGCGGACTACGTGCGGGAGCAGGAACGCGAGGAAGGGAAAACGATCAACCTGGCCGAGATCGGCCTCCGGCGTCAGGTCACGCCGCGACTCGTCTTGGTGGCTGGTGTCGGTGTTGGTCTCGACGACGATTCACCAGATTTCCGCGCCACCATCGGCTTCCAGTTCTCGCCGGGCGCGCCTTGGTTCGGCAGGGGGAACTATGGCGTGGCGGGCTACGGCTATAGTAAATAGTCCGAGAATGCCGCAGGTTGTGCTAACTGCGCCGGCTCAACGGTAGCGTCGTCCTTTAGAGCCGTTGCGCGGCAGGGGAGCGTGGGTTCATTCAAAATCGGCCCACGCAACCCTGCTCTCTCGAAATAGAATTCAGCAATACTTATGAACATGTATCCGAGGTTTGCCGCGATGATCGCGACTTCCACTATCATCATGTTTGGCCTGATGTATTTGAACACGTATCAGGTGGATCATCTGTTCTTCAGCGAAACCCGCGCTTACATGGCACTCGTGATGGGCGCGACAATGGCGATTATCATGCTGGGCTTTATGCTCAATATGCTTTCTAACCGCCGGGCAAATATAGGAATCTTCATCGCGGGAGCGGTCGTATTCGGCCTTGCTCTCTGGCTGGTGCGTAGCCAGACGACGGTAGAGGATGCAGCGTGGATGAAGGCGATGATCCCGCACCACTCAATTGCGATCCTTACCAGCACGCGCGCTAACATTTCCGACCAACGTGTCCAAAAGCTGGCAGACCAAATTATCGAGTCTCAGCGCAAAGAAATCGAGGAGATGAAAACGCTCCTCAGAGAGCTGGAGAAAGAGCAGTAGGCGCTTTGTAAAGCACGGGTTTTAACGCATCTAGCGCTGAGGGCGTAGATTTGAAAAATAGTTTGCTTCCAGGACCTCACGTTTCCTCAGCCATCGGTCCCGGCAGTGTAACCCGCGCAAAAGGATGTTTGCTGTCCTCGGTACCGGCCAGGCGAAATTCCGCTGATTTGCTTGAAGATCCGGTTGAAGTGGGGCACCGATCCGAACCCCACCGAATAAGCAATCTCGTTGATACGAAACTCTCGGCTGATCAGTAAGAGCTGAGCACGCTGCACCCGGAGCCGGTTTAGGTACTCGATCGGAGTGCAGGATGTGATTCGTTTGAAGATGCGGCAAAAGTGGGAGACACTCAGGTCGGCGGCGTTGGCGATTTGCTCAATGCTCAACTTGCGTGCGTAGCTCTGCTCAAGGTACTTCCGTGCTTGGCGTACCGCACGGGTCTCGGAACTGAACGGAACCGACGCTAACCGTTCAGCTTCCTCGGACACCTGCGCAGCGCAAATCGCCAATTTGTTAATGGTTGGCAGTAGAAGGGGCGCGGGGAGTTGCGGCATCGAGGAGTGCATGGCCTCCATGTGGCATCGATCGACTGAGGTGCCGGCTGCCTTGTAGAGGCCGATCGTGCGCTCCAGCACGTCAGGATCTGCACTGCCGATCAGCAGCGGCTCCAGCACAAGATACCCCACAGGCGTTTCTGACGACCAGACGCAGGCACTCAGTTGGGCAATTCCCCCAAGGCAGCCAATCAGACTGGGTCCTCCAAGCTTATGGCAAAGAGAAGAATTCAAAAAGTGCTCGCATGCAGAGCACTTGCCGATCCGATGTGGTAGGGCTTCACAGAAGAGATTCGGGCAGTGATCCATGCGTGCTGGAGGCCAGCAAGTGATGGGAACTAATGAGGGTGACACACCGCTGAGTCCCTGCAGTTCCTCCATACAGCGAGCAAAAACGTCTGAGGCTGAGACGTTATCAATCAGCACCTTCAGATCGTCTCCGGCAGAGTTCGACGGATTCATTCGATGCGCATCAACGAGAAATGAGATGCGCCCCCAAGGTCAGCGCTAGAACGAACAGTGAAGTTCCATTCACCCGGCTTGAGCACCGTGAAAAGGAAGATAATAGCGCTTTCATCTCCTATTTGAACGAGATCCGAAGCGGTATCCCTCAAGGTTTTTACAGCTTGTTTTACATGGCGCGCTGGATGGTTGTGGCCAATTCAGAGTTTCCTTCACCGCGAGTTTTGATCCATTGATCCAGCCTAAAGTCGGGAGAAGACTTTCTCAGTTCACAGTCCGCAAGATTGCAGCCGCCCCGAAACATGCGTTCGACCGCCCTCATGTGCGAGGCTCGCAACAGATAAACTTCCGCTCTTACGAACCGGCCGACACCGCTTTGAAACGCAGGAGCAGCGCCTCAATGCCCCTGCCGCCTTTGTACGAAGACCCAGTCCTCCGGATGAATCGTGCGAGTAGTTTTGCCCCATCGGCTGACTCCCCGGTGAAAAAGTTCGAGGGATCCCGCCTGTTGCCTCGTTTCATCCAATGTATGAAACTCAATCCGACATCCCTTTTGTCCGTAATCGTGCTTGGAACCATTTCTACGGGAAGTTTCGCCGCCGAGTCCTCACCGCTTTCGACGTACGAACAAGTTTCGCAAGCACTTGCCAATGATGATCTGGCCGCGGCGAAGAAAGCGGCTACCGACCTGAAGAGCCAGGCGGCAGACAATAAGTCGCTCGGAGAGCACGCGGAAGCAGTGGCAAAGAGTGACTCCATCAAAGCCGCCCGCCAGCACTTTAAGGCCGTGAGCACCGATGCCGTCAAATTGGCACAGGGTAAGCCCGGCTATTACGTGATGACCTGCCCAATGGCCAAAGGTGATTGGGTTCAAAGCAACAAGCAGATCCGGAATCCCTACATGGGTAAGGACATGCTGGAGTGCGGTATGATCAAAAAATAGCCCTCCTCAGTCTCTCGCTCTTCAGAGATGGTGGATGTATAACGTAGAGCGCTGCACTGCCTACGCCGAAGGCGGCAATCTATTTTGCCGCCGCTTCAAGATCGGCGATGATGAAGGCGAGTAACTGCTCGCCAATGATGCGGAAGTCCTTCGAGGTAACAGGACGGGAGGACATTAATCCCCGGTTTGCGATTTCCGCGGATTGCTGCAGGTCGGCGGGGCTATCAAGCAGGGCTCGAATACCATCGCCGACATGAAGGGCCAAGTCCTTCCACTGCTGTGGGAAACGGGCATGCACATTAAACCTGCAAGTGCATCTTCAACCTGCAAGTATTCCTCCAGTCAGGGCGACGCATCCCGCAGGCCTTTACTGAGATTTTTATCCGCGTTGCATTCCCTAAGGCTACAAGCAGCACTCATGGTGAGAACCAAGCGAAAGCCAGAAGGCGACGAAAGGTGGGCCGTAGCCTTTTTACCTCACCCTGTTTAATATCTGAAAAGGAGGACCCGTATGGCGATTGCGCCCCATTCACCGCATGGCACTGGATTGAGAAGTTGTTGAGGGTGGCCATCGTCGTGATCTCGGAGCGTAAAATCGACGTGCGACTTCCTGGGCTTTGGATCCGCCCTCTATGTGTCATTTATCACTTCAAAACCAGCCACGAGTTATCGAATCAAAACCAGCCACTGATTTGTTGGGTTTAAGCGCGTAGTGATTGTTTTGGCAAGGGCGGGTGCGCGAGTGGCGCGCAGTATTTGGGGGAGCGCCTGGCTGTTCCCCCTAGAGGAGGGGTTTGGGGAACCGTGGTTCCCCATTGTACCTGCTCCAGCGTTAGCTGCACTTTTTCTCTTCTCCCCGGATCAGGCGGTGGGTTTCGAGGTGGCCTTGCGGGAGGTTTTCTCCTCGGCGCTTTCTTTGAGGCGGTAGGAGCGTCCGTTGATGGGGATGATCTCGGCGTGGTGGAGGAGTCGGTCGAGGATGGCGCTCGCCGCAGGCACATCGCTCAGAAGCTTTCCCCACTCCTCAATGGGGCGGTTGGAGGTCATCATCGTGGAGCGGTTCTCGTAACGGCGCATGATGATCTCCAGGAGGATCTCGCCGCTTTTAGGCGGGAGGATCTTCAGGCCCATGTCGTCGATGATGAGCAGGTCGGGTTTGAGATATTTGTTGAGCAGGCGGCTCTCACCGGCTTGGGTCTCCTGCACGAGCAGTTCGCGAACGAGATCGAAGATGGAGCGATAGAGGACGACGAAGCCGGCTTTGACCGCTTCAGTTCCGATCGCCTGGGCCAGGTGGCTTTTGCCGACTCCCGGAGGTCCGACCAGGAGCACGTCGCGGCGCTCACGGATAAAGCCGCAGGCGGCGAGTTGATAGATCTGGGAGCGGTTGATGCCGGGATTGAAGCTGAAGTCGAAGCGCTCCAGGGAACGTGTCTCGCGGAAGTCGGCCGACTTGTTGCGCCGGGCGATCAGGCGCTGGTTGCGCACGTTGATCTCGTCCTGGAAGACCAGTTCGAGGAACTCCCCATAGGGGAGCCGGTTGGCTTCGGCTTCCTGGAGGCGCAGCTCCAGGCTGCTAAGCAGCCCGGACAGGCGCAGGTTCTGAGCGTGTTGTTTGAGGGTGTTGGTCATCATCTTGGGGTTGGGTGTGGGGTTGGTCTGTGTGGTGCGCTTCGATGAACTCGGAGTAGGTCTTCAGATCGCGGATCAAGGGGTGGCTTTCGCCGAAGTGGAAGTGGCGCTGCTCGGCCGCTTCGCCGATTAGCCGGCGGACGTCTTTGAGCCGGAGAGTGCCGCTTTCGAGTGCTCTGGCGCAGGCGGCATTGAGGGTGGAACCGGAGTGCGTTTTGATCAGCCCGCAAAGCGCCATGATCGAGCGCAGCGCCTCGGGACCACGCGCATCAACGGCGGCCTGCGCCCACTCCCCGCAGTGCTCTCCGAGCACGGCAGCCCGGCTGATCCAGTAGTTGCAGGAGGTTCTCACCGGAGCGCTGAAGCCGCCGGCTCCAAGAACGCGACTGAACCGGCCCGCTTCAATGCGGGTGTGCATGGCCACCTGCTCCATCCGCTCGTTAAAGATGCGCACACAGCGCCCATCCCAACGCACCCACACCTGTCGGCCGATCAGCTCCGGAGGCGCTTCGTAGAAGGCCCTCTCTACTTCCACGTAGCTGTCGCGATGCACGCTGCGGCGAGCTTCCTGGTAACACGGAAAGAGGGATGCCGGAAGCGGCAGGAGGTGCGGGCGTTCCTCTTCAAAACAGGCGGCCACCTGCTTGCGAGTGGTGCCGTGGATGCGCTTGTCGGCGACTCCACTTTCCCACTGGGAAAGAAAACGGTTCTCTTCAGCAAGCGAGGCAAACCGCCGCCCTTTGAGTGCGTTGCCGCGCACGTACGCGATCCCGCGCTCCACCTTCCCTTTG
>CBINJX010000370.1:0-5708 GCA_966251085.1 uncultured Verrucomicrobiales bacterium | reverse complement strand
GGCACACGCCCTCCTGCCGATCCCTGGTAAACGAATGCTACCATTGCTATCCTGGAGTCGTGGCAGCCGCACTTGCCGGACATCGGTTCGCGGCTCTCAACCACTATGATCTTCAAGACCTTTTCGAGCATCGCGCTGCGGAAAAGAAGGTCCGGCTTACGAAACTGGATGGAACAACGTTTGACCACCACGCGATCCCGGGCTGCCGGCGGCGGGTTCCCACGAAGCAGCAGCGAGAGGAACTGATTGATGCTCTTTCAGCCCGAAGCGCATTTACTTCTTGGGATGATAAGGACTGGGCAGACTTTTTTGAAAACACCTTCGCATCTGCGAGCCGCGGCCGGATACAGCGCCTCCTGAGAAGGCATACTGCGCTCGATGAACAAAGTGCTTGGCTCGCCGCGACCCGAATCCGGACTCAGCTCTCAAGGCGCGGCTTCATGCAGGTTGCCAAACCGCTTCCTCTACTAACATCCAAGGAATTTGATCTTCTTGCGGAGCGGACGCTCGCCGTAATCGGATCCCGCGAAGAAACCACGCAGCAAATTCGCGTAGAGAAACATGAACTGAGATTGCTGTTTCTACTCGCTGTAGAATCCGGTGCCAGAATCGGGGAGTTGCTTCGTCTCCGCGTCGCGGACGTAAATCTCTGTGGTTTTTCCCCCGCCCTCGGGACCGATCTCCATCGCAGGTGCCAGAATGATACCCCCGATCACTGCATTCTCTACGTGGACCTTGGAAAAACGACTGCCGCAAGACGACATATTCACATCGGACTGTTCACCCCAGATTCGCCACGCAGGAAGCAGTTGATGAACCTTCTCGTCGAGCGGCTGAAGACGGAAAAGATAAAACGTGTCCATCCTTTGTTCCCCGTCCTTGCTACAAAGTACAACGTTTTCTCGGCAGATACGTCCGATCCGGGAAATGAGTGCTCCACCGGCCCGAAGCTCGATGGACTCTACCAGCAATTCGCAACGTGGCTGACGGCTGGCTACCGAGAGATCAAAGGGCGAGAGCATGGACGTTACAGCATCCACATGGTGCGACACCAAGCCGCAATCACCGCAATCCAACACGGAATTACTACCCACTTCTGGCAGGGAAACTTTCACACATATCTCGCAACGGTAGCTGACCAGTTTGGTCACTCGTCATTCGCTGTGACCATCTACAGCTACCTGGGCACTGCGGTATTCTGTCTTGAATTCCCTGAAAAGCCGCCTGCATCGAGGTCCAAATCGCCTCCTCGCGCCAACAGGAGGAAATCCTCCGCACCACGCAGATGAAAGACGCAATTTTTATCGCCAGAACGTTCGAGGGACTAGGGCAATCCGCTCTCCCAGCCGCTGCAGTACGGACCGTAGCGGCTAAGCCCAAGGTCCTTCGGCACGAACTCCACACTTGTTGATAACGCTTTGCACAACAGTAATCGCTCCTTCTAGCCGCGGCCAAATTCACGGTGGTGCCCCGCGACTTCGTAGCCGCAAACAGGCGGAGACATATCGGCTTGCACGTTCTCGGAATCGAAACAAGGTCAGAACGAGTCCCCGCTTCCGCTATACGTCCGCCATTCGGCCTCGGCCACTGTCGATGCGAACCCTTCTGCCCAATACATGTCGAAGTAGCCAGTTTGATCCTCGAAGTAGGAGACCAGCCATTCCCCATTCTGCCTGCGAACGATCACATGCGGGAGACCATCCAATATCTCCCAGCGCGCCGTCGCGCGTTCGGATGCCGTAAGCCCCAGCAACTCAGAAATCGCCTGCCACGCTTTCCTGGCGACAATCATCTCCGGTGTTTCCTGCAGGCTCACAGGATGCCCGTAGTTCCTTAGGCGAAAATAACGCTTAACCTGCTCGAAGCGCTCTTCCCAGTGCGCTTCGGACTCGTAGAACTCCCGGCTCGCTTCACTGACCTCGGTCAGGAATTGCTCGAAGTCTTTCGGGCAGACGTCGACCAGAATATCGCTTCTGGGATCGTGCAATACTTCTGGTCGGGTATTCGTCGCCCGAACAACCGCCAGCATCAGGAAGAGTAGAGTGTTGCTCTCCAGTTCGCAGAAATAGAACCATTCCGGGAGGAGTCGGCGTAGCTCTCCGGCGAAGGACCGAAACGAGGAGAGAACGTGGACCGGCGTCTGTGTTAACCGAGCAGGTCCCATAGAGATGCACCCTTCGCAAGCATCTGTACCATCGAGAATCCGGGTTGCGATCTCGGCAGCCTTCGTCCGGGGCTCTTGCAGGCAGTCGTTTGTAATGACATAGCGCGCCAGAGTTTCCGGCGGCTCCGCGTAGGTTGTGCTGTAGCGAAAGGTGATGCAGATGGGCATGGAATCCTTCATTTTATCACCGAGGTGCAGATACGGTGGGGTTTTGTTCGTCCGCTCAACACGAATCCTCCCGATTACGAATTCCCAAACTCCGGTCCCGTAGCAAACCAGCGCTTTGGGACTGCCCCAAGTTTCTTGACCGTACGCATAGCCGTCCTCCGCTCCACGGCGGAAACAGGGTGCAATGGAAGAATCCGCGCGAACTCTCTGGCCGTCGCAGGTTCGAGCATCTTGAGACCGCGAAAATTGCCGCACAAATCGAGGCTGATACCGAAGTCTGCCGTACGCTGCTGATGAAAGGTTTGAATTTCGACCGAAACGCATCGCTGAAAGCCATTTCCACTCACGTTGGTAATGGAAGAATCCAGCACCGAATTTTCCCGCATCATCGTTTCCGCCGCCATTCCGACGATGCCGGTATTATATGCCCTAGCAAGCAGTCGCGCGACAGTAAGGAGATGTGTCATTCTCCGGGTGTCAGACGGATCCTCCTCCCTCAAGGGAATGACACCGGCTGACGTCCACAGGAAAATGATGGGCGAAACGTGGCCGACTTCTTTTATGGATTGCTCCACATAGTGCAGGAGCAGTCCCCAGGCTTTTTCTTCAAACGATGGCTTTGTCATAGAAGCCATTTCCTGATTTCGCCAGAGGCGCCAACTACGACTTCACGTAAATTCTCCAGGGACGCCAATTGCTGAGTTTCACCGGCCCTGGTTCGCGTTCCCTCAAGTATTCGATTTGGCTCAACTTGCCACTTGGCGCGAAAACCAAACGTCGGAATACAATGGTGGTGACCGACAAATTCACTCATACCACGGCCCGCGGTGATCTACCTGCGCGGGAGACGAGCACCATCTTCCGAGTAGGCTCGCACACAGAGACACCAGTTCCGTTCTGCTTCGCTGACGCGAACTCCGCGCAATTCACAGAATTGCCTCCTGAGCGTGATTATGGAGACAACTCCAGTCCCCGCTATCAGCAAGGATCCCTCCCTCGTTCCGCATGCCGTCCCGCTACGGTACGGTAACGCTACGGTACTGTAACACTTAGTATCTTGCGCTATGAGCCAGAAACTACTGACCAAGGAACTCGTACTCGAAAAACTACGACTCCTCACACAGCAAGACGGCAAGCCCCCAAAAACCCGAGCACTTCACGCTGCCTTGGGGTGCGGGAGTACGACGACGTTGCTGCAGATCCTGCGGGAGATTGAGGGAGATCAAGAACGGTCTGCCGCTCCCGACCCTGAAGCTCTTGCCCATTTTAACAGCGTCTGGATGGCTGCGAAGGCGGCTGGCCGAAGCTATTGCGCTGGCGAGATTATCGGTCTGAAAGACACCCTTGATTACGCATCGTCCGAAGCAGAGCGGATGGAGGGAGCCCTTCAAGCCGCCCATGCTCTCACGGCGCAGCTCACAGCCAAAAAGGACGAGCTTTTCGGGGAAATAGTCGCAGTCCAGCAGCGGTTGACCACCACACGAGCCGCAGCCGAGGAACACGCAACCAAAACGGTGACAGTGATTGAGCAGATGTCGGCACTCCGCGAACAACACGACCGGGAGATCTCGACCCTTCTCGAAGAACAACGTGCAAACCAGAATGAGCAGCGCGTTCTCACTGCACGTCTCGAAAACCAAGTACGGCAACTGGAAGGAACCTTGGGAGAGAAGGCCGTCACCATCGCACGGCTCGAAGCCATGCTCCAGGCTACATCTGCGCAAGCGGCACAGGACGGAGAACTGCGTGCCGCGGCACTCACTAAACTCGCGACAATCGAGGGGGAGTTAACCGATACGCGCCTTAAAGCAGCGGCAGCAATCGACCGGGTGACAGAGGTACAGCGGGAAGCGATGGAACGGGTCACCGCGTTGCAGAATCAGCATGCGACGGAGATAGCACGCCTCCTAGACCGCCTAACGGACACTCCGCAGAAGGGCACTAAAGGTATCGGCCAGGGTTCATAGTTCTTGAGACAAAACTCCCGGTTCGAGACACTCCAGACGAGTGATTGAGCAGGCTGCCACGCTGTTCAGACATCCAATGCGGAGCCGTCATGATTCACGATGGCTCCGCACGATTCCATCTTTCCCTCCGCGTCCGGCGACCCGCCTGTATATCCGCCAACTCCCACTCCCTACCGGAGAGCAAACTTACGGCACCTTCCGGTATCTACGGGATGCTGCACCAGACTCCTCGGTATCCATTCGCTCTATTCCAGAATCTTCCACTAGCAAAAGAAGCAGATTTCGTGGATCGCGTCCGCCTCTATGCGCGGGCGATGACTTTTCTCTTTGCACAAGAATTTCAATGGCTCACCGGAAGCACCGCTCAAGAACGTGAAGCAAACAGGTTGAGGTGGTTCGGTCGTACAACCAGTGCTCTTGAAGGTTTATGCCATGTGCGCAGCTCGTTTGACGACTGGGCCGCGTTGCAACCGCCTTGCGCTGACGCTGGATGGAGCCCCACCCGATGGGCTTGTGGATTCGCGACGCTTACTTCGCTGATTGTCGAACCCCAAGTCATGGCTGCCCACGCAGGAATCCAGGAACACTGCGGTCATTTGAGTGCGTTTCTAAGCGGCCATGATCAGCGTGTATCCATCTATTCTACCGACGCAGCAGATCACCAAAGACCGACGCTTCACTTTTCTGTTCACGGTCTACAGTCCATCCGGCGGCCCGATCTCACACCGATCGTTTTGGCCAACATCAACGAGGTTGCTGAGCGACACCTCGCTCACATCGTTGGGCTGGTACAACTCGCCTCATCCCCCGAACTCCTCATTCCTTCTATCAACCGTTTCCGACGCTGCCTTGCAGAGGTCGCGCTCGGCGAACCGCAGGTGACGGATGCGCACGAAGTCCTCACAAAGGCGATGCATGGCAACACTCAAGAACTAGCGGCGCTCGCACGCTCCTTCTTCCCGTCCCGTTGAACTCACGCGCCAAAACGAGCTGGTGACCGCCGCGTTGTAAGCATCCACATCATCGTCGCCCTCCTGAAGAAGCGGCGATGGCTTTACGTCAGTCGCCGTCAACCTTGTGTCTACAATCGAGGCGCTCAGAATGGAGCGTAGAGCCCAATTTCCATCGAACGAACTCTACAGCCTAGCACATCTGTTCCTCACACCGCTTGGTATTCTGTACGAACTATGGAATGGGCGTCCTCAGTGATCCGTCGCCAGGTTTCGTTCGTAATCGAGAATTGCCCACGCCACATAGCACTCAAGATCTCTAAGCAGCCTCAGGAATTCATCAGGCACCAACTTAAGGTTCGGCCACCGTATCGTAGCGAGGTACGGAACCGTCTCTGGTTCGTCCGGTGCCTCACCTTTCGCCAAGTAGGCGTTCTGATCGGAATTCCGAAAGTAGTA
>CBINJX010000369.1:0-5709 GCA_966251085.1 uncultured Verrucomicrobiales bacterium | reverse complement strand
GTCCGATCTTTCTTGCACCAAAGGGTAAGTCCCAGCTGAACCCCGTCTGATCGGGATCATCTGCAACCAGATTTGCATGTGCCATGAGCAGAACACCGCCGGGCTTGAGTGCCCGTGTTATCTTCCGGGCAACAGCAGCGAGATTCCGTTTGTTTCCGGTATAGTAAAGCACCTCGCTGCAAATGATCAGGTCGTAACTTCCCGGGATCTCATCTCGGAGCAGGTCCAATTGCCCAAACCTGACATGACTAAACTCGCTGCAGCGTGCTGCTGCCTCCTCGAGCGCGAGCGCGGAGATGTCCATCGCAGTCAACTCCTCCACTCTACCCGCCAGCTGCACCGTGAAGTGTCCCTCCGCACAGGCAAGTTCCAGGGCGCGAGGCACCTTGCCCTGGGGGATCAAAGAGAGAGTTTGCTCGTATTTTACCTGCTCATAGTCGCTGGTATATCGCCATGGATCTTTAGACCGGGCGAACAGGCTCTCAAAATGTGCTCGGTTGTACTCCTCTCCTTTCGGTGCGTCGCTCCCCCCGTCGGTTCTTCTTCGCCCGTCAGAGTGATCCGAAACGGATTCCTGCGCGAGATAGTCTGGTCTGTATAGAAGCCTTTCGATGGGAGTTCCCGAGTCCGGCAGCAACATTGCTGGTTCTCCCGTTGCAGTCGCGACCGATCCCAAAATTTCTTTCGCAGCGAACGGTAACACTGCTCTCCTGTCGGTGCTATCTCCTCGGATAGCCGGTGCCCTGCGCGGAAGAATCGCTGTGCCCGACGATGGGTTGAGCAGACGCTCGAATTCCTCCCTCATTTCCTTTTTACGCAGTAGCCTTTGCCGCAGGGTCTCCCCAGTTGACCAATCCTCTCCAACCAGCGCCTCACGCACGGCAGCGCAGCACAGTTCAAATCCGCATTCCCTCGTCAGGACATTCATCAATCTCCCGTTGGAAATCTTTCCGCGTTGCGTGGGGGCCTTTACAATACCCAGCGACTTTCCCGCGATCCTGAAGTCGATTTTCATTACGTCGCCAACCACGCCGGTAAACGATGGGATCTGCTCTTCTGCGTTAATCACCTCCGTTTCTCTTGCTGTTCTGGTGATCGGGCTGACGTCATCGGAAGCGCTCTTGTAAAACTGTGACATCGTCCACTGAGGACGGTTCCAGAGTTCCTGGAGAAAGAGTGTCCAATTGATGGCCGAATGGATTTCGTCCGGCCCGGCATTCGCACTGATGCTGGACACCAGCATCGTCTCCCCACGACGCACCGACATTTGCCCCTGATCTCGGAGGAAGTGTAGAGCGGGATAAAGCTCCTGCTCGAAAAAGTGATTCAGGATTCTCCAGGAAAACTTACTCGCAATTGCATCCTTTATCACCGCCGACGGTACCAGGCCACCGAACACCGGGAGATGTACTGTTCCCAGCAACTTACCCTGTAGGAACACTTTGATAGAGACTGTCTCGCACTCGGCCGGAGCAGAAAGATCATTGATTGGTTTTGTCACCTCCAGGTCCCGGGCAAGCGTTTTGCCGACGACGAAATCGCCGGGCACGGATGCGACTTGTTGTTCGAGGCAGGCAAGTACCCGTGGGATTAGATTCCGGGCCTGAGATCGCTGTTCGAGTACCTCCAGGAACTTTGTGATTCCAGGAAGAATCCAAGGCACCATTTCCGGCCAGGCATCCACCGTGCGACATTCCGGAAGCGGCGCCGCTCTGAATATGGATTCAGCGACCATATTTACGTCGAGATTAGCTTCCGCGCCGATGCTCGGTAGATCCGGCGGGAGAATGGCTGCTTTGCGTGCGCCGCACATCAGTCCAGCAAACCAGCAGAACTGGTAATAACATGTCGGCCTGAACATGCTCCGGTCAGCACCGGTGGCATGTGCCGGATCAGGGGCACTTACGCGCCGATCTTCCGAATGTCCGATCTCAATGACGCGCAGTGCGTCCTTTAGCACTTGCTCCGCCCGTGCCGACAGAGAGCCGGCTGACATACGGTAGAGCGCCAAGGTTTCTTTCACGCATCCGAACTTCGCACCCGTCCTGGCGATTCTCTGGTGAAGATCCCAGTCTTCGCAGGTGACAAAACTCTCGTCGAAGCCGCCGGCTGTTTCGACGGCAGAACGTCGCAAGATGCAGGCGTGAATCGCACTGAGCGGCTTCTTGCAAAGGATAGGGAACAGGTCTCCTTCTGCTCCGTGGCACTCAGGCGACGATTGTATCCCGTCTCTCGAATAGCGAGCCCACCCGGCATAGACACCTTGAAAGTCGGAATCGGACGACGCCTTTTCGAGCAGCTTCTCCAGATGATGTGGTACGATGAAATCATCCGAGTCCAGAAAGCAGAGCCATTCGCCCTTGGATGATTTGATGCCATTGTTCCTGGCGTTGCTGACTCCACCATTGTTCTGCTGGATCAAACGAATCCGTAGATCACGCTGCGCATAAGCGGCAGCAATCGAAACTGTGGAGTCAGTTGAGCCGTCGTCGATGATCACGGCATCCCAGTCGGAGACAGTCTGCTTCAGCACCGAATCCAGCGTCTCCGCGAGTGTGGCGGCTGCATTGAATGCGGGGATAATTACCGATACCGACATAGCATTATATACTTCCGGTTAGCTCGTGCGCCGCGGGCCGTGCAGGTGCCTCAAACCGCCAGCGGCATTTAGGTGCGATCACTCCCTTATGCGCGGGGGTGCCTTGGACAGTCAGTGGATATACCTCAGAGTGATAGTCATAGGCGTGGGTCCAGTTCGATTCGAAGAGCCCCACGTTGACGAAGTAGGATCCGGCACCAAGCTCCAGACGCTCAATCCGGAAACTGATACGTCCAGAATGCTGGACGTCAGGAATGGAGACCTGCGCAAGCTGCGTATTGGTATCCACGCACAGTGTCCCATCTTCGCGGACAATCGAAACGGCCAGGATGGGAGAGGGGATGCGTTCGCTCGTAACGAAGGTGATTTCTACCTCCAGTGGATCTCCAGAGGTGATGGTGTAGCCGGGATGTAGTTTCACATCGGTGATCTCCATCTCGAGAGACCCCAAGCGGTTGTCTCTCGGCCGCAGCTCCATTCCCGGACCGACGATTTTAGCGGGTGCGTCCGCTGTTCGGCGAAGCGCTTTCTCCCTCATGTCAGCCTCATAAAGGTCGGCGACCGTTTCCGCAGAACCAGACGCTCGCATCTCTCCACGTTCCAGCCAGAGAACCGAATCACACAATTCCCGTACCTGGTCCATACTATGAGACACCATCACAATCGCACAGCCACTCTGGCGGAGAGCAGTGATGCGAGCCCGGCACTTCGCCTGAAAGGCAAGATCCCCGACCGACAGGAACTCATCGACGAGCAACACCTCGGGATCCGTGTGGACCGCAACCGAAAACGCCAGCCGCATCATCATGCCGGAACTATATGTCCGGGCAGGTGCATCGATGAAACCTTCCAGCTCGGCGAACCTGACAATTTCAGGCAGCCTTTCGATGACTTCGCTCCTCAACAACCCGGCTACGACACCTGCGAGGATCGCATTCTCTCTGCCAGTCAGATCGCCAAGAACGCCGCCACCCAGATCCAGGAGCGCCGCTATCCGGCCGTGAACTTCAATCCGCCCTGTGGTCGGCCGGCCGATGCCGCCCAGGAGGCGCAGCAGTGTCGATTTGCCGGCTCCATTAGCGCCTATAACACCCAGCATTTGTCCGGGATCCACCGTGAACGAGACATGCCGCAGCCCCCAGAATGTTGCTCTCGTCTCACCTTTCGCGCCACGGCAAAGCCAGCCAAGTCGCACGCCGCGGCGCGTACCCTGTGCACGGGAAAACTCAATTCCTACATTTTCAACGATAACCCTCATATTCGTCACAGCTCTTCGACGAATCTATGGCTCTGGGCCACGAAAACGCCGCGGCCCAGGATCAGTAGAACAATACCGAATACGCTCCACGCTCCAAGCGCATACAGATCAGGCCACAGCCCCCGCAGCAGAACATCCCTCCATGCCTCGATTAGCGTTACCATAGGATTGAGATAGTAAAACGCCTGCAGCCGCTCTGGGATCGATTGCACGCTGTAGAATACAGGCGTCAGGAACATGGAGATCTGCAGCACTGCTCCGACGATATGCTGGGTATCGCGGAACAGCACATTTACCGAGGCAAGCGGATAGGCGAGGCCGACCGTTAACAGGAACTGAATGCAGGCGAGCGCTGGCAGAAGCAGCCAAAGCAAGCTCGGCCGAACTCCGTTCCACCAGAGGAGTCCAAATAGAAGCGGCAATGCCACAGCGAAGTGAAACAGGCGCACCCCGACCGTCACCACCGGGAGAAGTGTGAGAGGAAATCCCGGTTGTTTTACCAGAGCCTTGCTTCCTGTGATCAGGCTGGCGCTTTGAGTGAGGGAGGATTGAAACCAGACCCACAGCAGTACACCGGTGAACACGTAGCTCGGATAATTCGCAATCGGAGTTGCAAGCACCCGTGTAAACAACGTGGTGTAAACAATAAGCTGCAGTACGGGACCCGCCAACGCCCAGGAGGTTCCCAGTAGCGATCGCTTATTCAGGACCTTCAAGTCGCGGCTGAACAGGACGACGAGAACATCCCAGGAGTGGCGCCAGACCCGGTGGCGCGTGAGTCGAGTTGGCGGATACGCTTTCAATGGAGTTGAAGGTTTTCCTCCCGAGTTGCGCGCACCGCTTTTGCCTTCCCATTGGCACGCTCGAGATTACTGCGCCCTTGTTTTCGAACGATCAGGGCCGAACGGAATAAGGCGAAAGGACCAACGATGTTTCCCCAGACCTCCAGAAGAATGAGGGAAATCGGATAGTCGCTCTTCCTTCGCAGGCTCCTCCATACACGTCTGAGATGGGCCCGGGGTAATTGAAATCCGATATGGAGCAGCGCCCGAAGATCTCCGTCCCGTACAGCAGTGACAATGTGGTACGATACGTGACCTTTGCTATAGTTGTAGATCTGCCGCTTTAGCGACGCCATGTCGCTCCTGTGCTTATGCCATACCCATGCAGCGGGCTCATACTCGATCGTATATCCGCATTTTAGAATCCGGTAGAACAGATAAGTGTCTTCACCTACTCCGGACGGCATCCCAGGCCCTTGCATCTCGTCCATCAGGCCTACTCCCGGGTCAAAGAAGACGGACCTGCGGAAGGCGGAATTGGCAGTGGCGCCAAGTAGCCAGGTTGGCACCGCCTTCCGTCGAAACCGATCGAACCACATTGGTGTAAATCTTTGCGGCTGATAACCACGGCCAAGCCCCCCATAACTCTCAAAGAGCTTTTGAGAAACTGTTTCGAGTTCGAGGGGTAGCAAGTTTCCAGTCACGGCCATCACATCTGCCTTCGCGAACGGAGCAACGAGTTTCTCTAGCCAATCCGGCGGTACTCTTACGTCGTCGTCTATGGAGACAACGATATCTCCGGATGCTGCAAGAACCCCGGCGTTTCTCGCATAAGCTACGCCTTGACGATGTTCCTCAATTAGATGCACCTCCGGGAACGAACTGACCACCGGAGTCGCCACCCCCGATGACGGATGATTGTCGATTACGATGATCTCAACTTCCCGACAGGACACTTGAGCTTTCAAATGCTGGAGACAAACCCGGAGATCTTCGGGACGGTCGTAAGTTGCGACTATGATCGAAACCTTCAGGCTCGCTGGGAGGCGAGGGCTTTCCCTTGCCTCTGG
>CBINJX010000368.1:0-5715 GCA_966251085.1 uncultured Verrucomicrobiales bacterium | reverse complement strand
CTCCACCGGGTCAGTCGAAGGTTCTGTAGCCGTGGCTGCAGGCGCTGGCGGTCACGGTCTGTTCCAGGGCGGAAAGGGCGGCGACGTTAAGAAGCTGACCCTGAAACTGGGTGGAACCTCGACCAACACCAAGGGCTTGGTGGTTGCAGGTGCAGGTGGCGACGCCTATGCCTTCGTCCCGAACGCCAACGATTCGAGCCCCGATCAGGCCCTGAAAGCCTTCGGTGGCAGCGTAGGCCGCGGCGGCGCAGGTGGCAGCATCGTTGGGGTCTTCCAGAATGGTAACCAGGGCGCCCATATGGATCTGATCGGTGGCGATGGCGGCAGCACCATCAATTACGGTACAACCCGTGATTCTCGCAGCTATGTTGGCGCCGGAGGTTCCGTCCGAAACATCCAGATCAGCGGTAACGCTGGCAACATTGCCCGTGATGACGCCAGCACGACGACCATTGACGAGAACGTCGAGATCAAGGGGTACAACAACATCCTCGGTGGCGAGACAATGGCCCGCTATATCGAGACCAATATCCGCTACGGGACTGACATCCTGACCGATGCGGACGGAAACGTCGGAATCGTCGTCGGTGCAGCTGGCCGTAACAAGGCCGTGGCACTCGATCCGAGCAAGCCGACCGAATACACCACGTTGCCTTCGGTTGGTGGACGGAACGGCAGCATGATCAACGTGACCGTGAACAACCTGATGGCTGCAGTCGCGGGAAGCGTCGACCGTATCGCGGAGATCCAGGTGATCCGTGGCCTGACGGTGCTCAACGGTGTTGTCGGTGCCGACAAGGGTTCCTTCATCAATCCGGGAATCGACGAAGCTACGGCGCCTGATCCCGTAACGGGCGAGCTGTACAAGGGAGCAGGAACAGTCGGCGCTGATACGCGCGACTATCTTGGCACCGACCTCAATACATTGACCAATACACGCGGTCCTGTGAGGGATGGCGCCTTGGTCGACGGAGCGGTCGTTGCGAAGACAGTACTGGATTCCCGCGGTAGGCCGGTCAAGATCGCTGGACGCGTGTTCTAAGCGCTCAGTGCCTCTGTGAATCAACGGCCGGCGCGGTTCCCGAAAGGGGGCCGCGCCGGTTCTGTTTTACGATTTGAGCGCCCCGGTGCGCTGCCGGGGTGAAACTTGACTTCCGGGACTCACTATTTAGGCTCCGCGCGCTTTCAAATATGACTCTCAATCTCGACGCCCTCTCACGTGCGGCAAACGAGGCGCGCGGCCTCGCCATGGACGCGGTCCACAAGTGCTCCTCCGGTCACCTCGGTCTGCCGCTCGGCTGCGCTGAGATCGGTGCTGTACTTTATGGTCACGCGCTCCAGATCAACCCAGCCGAGCCCCGCTGGCTGAACCGCGACCGTTTCATCCTTTCTGCCGGACACGGCTCGATGTTCCTCTACTCCTGGCTTCACCTTGCAGGATACGAGAAGGTGACGATCGAGGAAGTGAAGAACTTCCGGGTAATGAATTCCCACACACCCGGACATCCGGAGTCCTTTGAAACTCCCGGGGTCGAGGCGACCACCGGCCCGCTTGGGCAGGGCGTAGGGAACGCGGTCGGCATGGCTGTCTCCCAGAAGATGGCGGCTGCCAAGTACAACACGACCCACAAGATTTTCGACAATCACGTGGTGGTGCTTGCAGGCGACGGCTGCCTTCAGGAAGGCGTCGCGCTCGAGGCTGTCAGCTTCGCGGGTCACAATAAGCTCGATAACCTCATCCTTATCTACGATTCCAACGACGTCACCCTCGACGCGATGGCCGAGAAGACCCAGAGCGAGGATGCTGCGAAGAAATACGAGGCGCTCGGATGGGGCGTGCAGACCGTCGACGGCAATGACCTGGTGGCGTTCTATGAGGCGTTTGAGAAAGCCAAGGCAGCGACCGGAAAACCGCAGATCATCATCGCCAAGACGCTGATCGGAAAAGGCATCCCGGAAGTCGCCGGTACTGCAAAGGCTCACGGCGAAGGCGGTGCAAAGTTCGTTGATTCCGCACGCAAGAATCTCGGTCTTCCAGAGAACGAGCACTTCTTCGTCTCTCAGGAGACCCGGTCCTATTTCGCCGACCGCAAGCAGAAGCTCGCCGAGCGCTACAACGAGTGGAAGCAGACCTACGAGGCGTGGCGTGCCGCAAATGCCGAACTGGCCAGGCAGCTCGATGACGCTCAGAATCGCCGCGTTCCGAGCACTCAGGAACTCTTCGACAAGATCCCGGCTTTCCCGAGCGATGCGAAGCTTGCCACCCGTAAGGCTGGTAGCGACGTTCTCCAGCCGATCGCCGCAGCAATCCCGCAACTGATTTCCGGCAGCGCCGACCTACATGGCTCCACGCTGAACTACATCGCCGGTGGCGGTGATTATGAGACCGGTAATGAGGGCGGACGCAACATCCGCTTCGGTATCCGTGAGCACGCAATGGCTGCGATGCTCAACGGCTTCGCTTACGACAGCATCTTCCGTCCGAGCGGTGCGACCTTCCTGGTCTTCGCCGACTACGCTCGCCCGAGCATCCGTCTTGCAGCTCTCTCGAAGCTGCCCGTTCTCTATATCTTCACGCACGACTCCATCGGCGTGGGTGAGGATGGCCCGACCCACCAGCCGGTTGAGACAGTCACCGGTCTGCGCGTGATCCCGAACCTGCAGGTCATCCGCCCTGCGGACCCGGAAGAGACCGCTGGCGCATTCGTCGCTGCCATGGAGCGCGTGGAAGGCCCGACGCTCCTGTCGCTCACGCGCCAGGTTGTCCCGATGCTCAACGACATCCCGGTTCAGACTCGTCGCGAAGGCGTGCTGAAGGGTGGCTACGTCGCGATCAAGGAAGAAGGCGAGCTGAAGACGATCCTTCTCGCCAGCGGTTCCGAGGTTCAGCACGCAGTAGCTGCCGCCAAGGAACTCGGCGCCGGAACGCGTGTGGTTTCCATGCCATGCATGGAGCGCTTCAATGGCCAGCCCGAGGAGTACAAGGAGTCCGTTCTTCCCTCGAGCTGCCGTCGCCGGGTTGCGATCGAGGCGGGCGTGCCGGAAATCTGGTATCGCTATGTCGGTATCGATGGCAAGGTGGTTGGCCTGACGACCTTCGGCCTCAGTGCTCCGGGTAATCAAGTGATGGAGCGCCTCGGGATCACCGCGAAGTCGGTGATCGAGGCTGCGAAGTCGCTCGCATAAAGCCGGACTGAAATTTCGACTCAGCAAAATCGCCAGCCTGCTCGCAGGCTGGCGATTTTTGCGTATGGTCCGCCGCTTTTCGCATCCTAACCGCAGACAATGGCTGAAGCACCTGAGATTCCTGAAGTTACCAACCCTTTCGAAAAGCGTGTCGCGCTGACGATTGCACTCCTCGCAATGGTCCTCGCGCTCGTGGAGAACCTCGGAGATAACGCAAAGACATCCGCGATTCTCAAGACAAACGAGGCTGCCAATCAGTGGGCATATTATCAGAGTAAAAGCATCAAGCAGAACCTGGTGGAGACGGAGGCCCGCCTGATCGCCCAACTCGGTGCGGCGCTGCCGGAAGCGAAGGCTGCGACCAAGGCCCAAGTTGATGCGGAGATTGCCCGCTACCGGACAGAGAAAGGGGAGATCCAGGATGAAGCTAAAAAGCTGGTGAAGGAGGCGGAATCCAATTCGCTGGTGAACGATCGATGCGATATCGCTGCGTTGCTGCTCCAGATTGCTGTGGTGGTCTGCTCGGTTTCGATCCTTTCCTCATGGAAGCCGCTCTGGCTGGCTGGAACGGGATTGGGAATCGCCGGGACCTTTGTCGGCGTCACTGCGTTTCTGATGTAGCGCGGGGCCGCCCGAGAACTCGTTTGCCGAATCCAGAATCAGCCTCCATCGGCCGGTTCTTTGTCATACAGGGCAGGAAACGCTTGCTCCGGAGCTCGAACATTCGAATCTTCTGGAGATTCCCGATAGTTCCGATAGAGTATCCTGACTTTTTGCATGTCACTCCGAATTGATGAGATCAGTCCAGAAGAAGTACGGGTGCTGGCGGACAAATTCGAATCCGCCTCGCTGACGGACGTGCTCCGCTGGGCATGGGATCGTTTTGGAGAGCGTGCGGCCATCGGAACCAGTTTCCAAGGAGCGGGGCTGGTGATGATTCACCATGCGGTGAAAGCGGGGCTGCCGTTTCCGGTTTTCACTCTCGATACACAGCTGCTCTTTCCTGAGACCTACGAGCTCCAGCGCCGTCTGGAAAACTTCTTCGAGATCAAGATCGAGGCATTAAAGCCCGAACTGAGTCCCGAGGAGCAGGCCGCAGACAAGGATCTCGGCCCTGAACTCTGGGCTCGAAAACCCGATCTCTGCTGCTCGATTCGGAAGGTGGAACCGCTCCAGAAGAAGCTTGCTCAACTCGCAGTATGGATCACCGGTGTGCGCCGGCAGCAGAGCGAAACCCGCGAGGGCGTGCGGATTCTGGAGATGTATCATTTCGACGTCCTTCGGGATCAGTATATCCTGAAACTGAACCCCATGGCTCCATGGAGCCGGGACCAAGTGTTCGCATACATGAAGGAGCACCAGATCCCGTACAATCCGCTACAGGACCGTGGCTACCGTTCAATTGGCTGCTGGCCGTGCACGCGCGCCACTGGAGAAGGGGAGAACGAGCGGGCGGGACGCTGGACCGGCTTCGACAAGAGCGAGTGCGGGATCCATACGTTCCTCGGGCAAAGTATCTGAGCGGTTCCCTTGTGGCGACCGCGAGGTGATTTTGTTTTGAATGCCAAGAACGTGGGACGTACATCGCCCGCGTGAGGACCTCTCTTTCTGAGTTCGCGGCTGCTGGTATTGCGCGAACAGCCGTGGCGGTTGGATTGTTATTGCTGGGCGGTGCGCCAGGTATGGCTCAAACGCCACTTGGGTCAGTGGAAAACTCAGCGCAGGCAGATGTGGATGAAACATTGGCCGCCGCCGGGAATCGTCCCCTGAACCAAGTCGAAATGCGGGAGGGTATCGAACGAGCGCGCAAGTTACTTTCCAACTAAACGGCGCGAGTGGGCGAATCTCAGTTTTTGCGTGGTGACAATCGGCGCCTGACGGGCGCCGAGTGTTGAGTACTTTCACTCTTCGCAAAGGAATTGTGGAACTCCAGAGACGAGGAGCGGACGTTCACTCATGTTCTCTTTTTGTGCCCTTTTTGCAGCCAATTCGCCCTCCTCATTCACAGGAAGGGCAGAGCTTTGGTCGTAATTCTACGCTCATACTCTGGATAGTCTATTTTCCCCATAGACAATTACGTTTTATTCTGCTTCCCTAGCGAAACCTGAGCAAACCCATTGCGACACCGCTCAGCTGAGCACATTACTTGCCCGAATGACCGCGACTCTCGAAGCCACTCCTGCCGACGTTTCCGCCATCCCGGCGTCGGAAATGCGTACTTCCGATTTTTCCCAGCATCCCGCTTATGCCGGCAAGTATGCGGCCCCGCCGGTGGATGAACCGCCCGCCTTCTTTCCCGAGCGGATCTCCCGTGAAGATGCGGCACATCTGGATGCCTTGGAAGCACAGAGCATCTTCATCATCCGCGAGGCGTTCCATCACTTCAAAAACATCTGCATGCCGTGGAGCATGGGGAAGGACTCGAATGTCCTGATCTGGCTCTCCAAGAAGGCTTTCTGCGGTCATATTCCGTACCCGCTGCTTCATATCGACACCACTTACGAGTTCCCGGAAATGCTTGAGTACCGG
>CBINJX010000367.1:0-5737 GCA_966251085.1 uncultured Verrucomicrobiales bacterium | reverse complement strand
GGAGTGCGGTGGTCCCGCGCCTGCGGGACGAGGCACCGCTTTGGAGGCAGAGCGGGGTGCCTGCGCAGAGTGCATACGGATCTGAGAGAGCTCGAGCTTCGTATGTGAGCGGCAGGGCCTGTAGCGCACCTCGGTGGTGGCCCGCTGCTATTACCACCGCTATTGTACGAGTGAGGCTGGGTACGACAGGGCACGTCTTCTCTGCGCGGGGACGTCACTAACCCTCCAAAGCGGTGCCTCGTAAAACTCGCCACCGCACTCCAAATGCGCCCCGTATATTGGCGCGTGAGTGCATTGCGCCCCTCACTCCTTCTTCGACGAAAGAAAACCCCGCGCATTCATCCATTCAATAAAACGTTCCGGCCATCCGGCAACCGGCCCCTTCGTGGTCGCTCGCATGCCGAAGCCATGCCCCGCGCCCGCGTATACATGCAGCTCCGCGGAGACTCCGGCACGCTTCATGCGCAGGTAAACCTCAGCGAGACCCTCTGCGATGTCTTTGCGATCCTTTTCACCGCACAGGAGGAATGCCGGGGGCGCGTCCTTGGTAGGGATGATATCACCGGAACGTCCCGGATAGACGAGTCCCTGAAACGCGGGGCGGGCATCCAGCCGGTCGATTGGATCGGCGGCATTCGCGTCGCCTGCGCTGGGGCGCATCCATGCGAGGACAACCAGTTCGCCGCCTGCCGAGAAGCCCATTGCTCCGAGACGAGCCGGGTCGATGTTCCACTCCGCCGCCTGTGAGCGAATGAGCCGCATGGCACGACGCGTGTCCGCGAGGGCGTGATCCTCGATCGTGTAAGTGGAGCCTTTCTCCCGGGCGAGTCGATGCTTGAGGACAAAGGCGGCGATGCCACGGTCTGCCAGCCACTGCGCAATGTTTGCACCCTCGTGATCCACGCAGAGCTTGCTGTGTCCGCCACCGGGAATCACCAGCACCGCCGCACCATTTGCTTTTTCGGCAGTTGGGAGGAAGGGCGTGATAGAAGGACTGTGGACCGAGGAAACAATCCGTTCACCGTTGGCGGAGGTCACGACGATTTCTGGCGTGTCCTTGCCTTCGGAGCCGGGTGCTCCCTGTGGCCAGAGCGGGATTTCCTTTGCGGATTCGGCAGCGAGGCTGGTGGTGACGGCGAGCAGGAGGGGAAGGACGAAGTGAGCGAATCGCATAGGGGGAACGATGTTGGATGTTTCTGGTCAACGAGTCCGATCAGTGCAAGTTCCCACCAGTAGAATGTGGTGTGTCGTTCCACCTTGGAAAACGGTGATCCAGTGGTTGTCAGTTCGTTCTCTTGATCCTTCCGTTCCAGTTTCCCTTATGAAGTTCCTCCTGCTGATCGTTACGCTTGTTGTCATCCTCGGAAAACCGTTCGTAAAAGCCGCGGAAACACCCGACGTCTTCCGTCCGGAGAATCTGGTGGCGTGGTGCATCGTTCCCTTTGACGCAAAGAAACGAGGTCCGGAGGAACGGGCTCAGATGCTTGAGCGACTCGGGATCAAACGCCTGGCCTATGATTATAGGGCAGAGCATGTCCCCACGTTTGATGCCGAGGTGGAGGCGATGAAAACGCACGGGATCGAATTCACGGCGTGGTGGTTTCCGGGGAGTCTGAATGAAGAAGCGAAGGCGATTCTTGCCGTGATCGAGCGGCACGGGATCAAGCCCCAGCTATGGGTAATGGGAGGTGGTGCTCCGACGAAGACCCGGGAAGAACAGGAGCAGCAGGTGAAGCGCGAAGCCGCGCGGATCCGGCCGATCGCCGAGGCTGCTGCAAAGCTTGGCTGCAAGGTTGCGCTCTACAATCACGGCGGCTGGTTCGGTGAGCCCGAGAACCAGATCCAGATTTTGGAAAATCTCCGCAGCGAAGGCGTTTCAAATGTGGGGATCGTCTATAACTTCCATCACGGGCACAGTCACATCGCGCGGTTCCCGGAACTGTGGAGCAAAATGCAACCGCACCTCCTCGCGGTGAACATCAATGGAATGGAGCGCGGCGGAGATGCAGCCGGCCGGAAAATTCTGAACCTGGGGGAAGGGGATCAGGAATTGGCGATGCTGAAGGTAATCCGGGAGAGCGGCTGGCAGGGGCCAGTGGGAATTCTCGATCATCGCGAGCAACTCGATGCGGAGGTGGCACTGAAGGGGAATCTGGAGGGACTGGAGAGGTTGAGGCGGAAGCTGGGTGGGGCGGAGAAATAGAGCGCTTCCCAGTTTGTTATGCCAGGGGTGGCGAGGCGGCTCTGTTCCGAGCCGAAGCGAGGAAAATGAGCCCTCTTATCGCTGCGCGAGAAGCCACCGAGGGCATAAACCAGCGGTTTTGACCTGCGTGCACCCGGATACGGGCTAGATACGGCTGATTTTCCATCAGTAGTTATCTTTCGGCGATAAATTACGGACGATTTTCCTTCAGCAGTTTGGCGTTGGCGAACAGTTGCGGACGATTTTTCATCCGTATTTTTCGATTTTCGACAAAATGCGGCTGATTTTTCAGTCCTATTTCGCGGATTCCTGCAAGATACGGCTGATTTTTCAGACCTATTTCTCAAGAATGAGAGAAAGTACGGACGATTTTTCGTCCATAGTTATGCGCAACGCATAAATATAAACCGCCGCTCTGTCTCTATACCTGCGCAGCGCACTACAATTGATCGGCCGTGCATCACGATAGTTGCAGGATCTGTAGAAAGAGATGCGGCGGATACAAAGATAACCAGCGGATCGCCTGTCAGAGATGCCCGCTCCATGAGTGGGGATGCCGCACGGATCGTGAGTTGCCGCCAATCCATCAGTGGAGACCGGCTGTCCTTCTGGGACTCCAAGTCTGCGATATTTGGCTTCGAATCCACCCGCATTCCCTCCTTCCAAAAACTCCCAAGTGGTTTTCGGAATAAAACGTCAACGACCCACCGATCTCCACAGATCCTCGCCGCATCTCCAGGTATCTCTCGGAACTTGAATGCAGGCGCTACACGGCAGGCGGGGAGCGTGGAATGGCTCTCTGCGGCACGTTTTCCGGTGTTCAGGATAGCTCATCACCGCAAAGGCAGATTACTTTCCCCTTTATGGCCACGCGTTCCCCGCGCGAATTGGCTCAGTTCAACCCCGCTGTACCAATGTTCCCGGCGGCACTCTCAAAAGGCACGCCAAACCGTTCGGGAATTCGGATACACCGCAACAAGTTAACCTTTGGATCCTGCTGTGGACTACGAGAACAATCCATATCTGAAATTTTTTCATCTGAAAACCCATCGGAATGCGGAGCTGAGGGTGTATCATTCGTTTCGAAAATCGGGTGCCTGTGCCTCATGCAAGCAGGATGTCTACAGTCCGACCTACGAGAACTCGTCAGCCGTCATTGGGACATTTTGTAAGGGATACTTTCATGAGCGGAGTAAAGCGGTGCGTGTCGGACCTGAATGGCCGGAAGCTTTTACCACGAGTGAGGAGGCTGAGGTTCTCCGCGGCGATGTTGTTGAGGCGATGATTTCCGAAGGCATTACGGGGTTTCGCCCGCATCGATTGAAGGTGCAGGACGTGGATGATGACGGGCAGTGGGTCCGTCCAGTTCCTCCGTTGTACCAGCTGGAGATCACCGGCAGGGTCGATCTCTCTGCATGGTATTCCGACGGGGAACTGGTTATCTGTCCAACATGTCACCAAGAGATCAGGCCAAAGGATGATTGGCGCTTGCAGCATCGCGAGTACTTCCCGTTGTTGGAGTCATGGAATGGGGCTGACCTGGTTCGCGCGGGAAATCTCGCGCGGAGTCCGCTGCTTTGCACAAGCCGCTTCGTTGATCTCGCCCGCACCTTGCGCTGGAAGGCGTTCTATTTTGTACCCTTCCCGATCGGCGGGATGCAGGCTCCTTTCCTAAAGACAAAGAATTGGTTCTCCCGAGTAGTCGAAGAGCTGGCTGATATGAGACCCGATCTTTTTCCACAGAAGGATAAGCCAGCTTAGCCCCCGCTGAGGGGAGTGAAAAATAGGTCGTATGGGACAGATATGACGTATAGGACTTATGGAAACGGCCCGGTATGAATTACGGAAACAGCGGATTTCTTCCACCTCACGGAAGGTATGAAGATCTACTTTCCTATCAGAAGGTTGAGGTGATCTATGACGTTACCTTCCGATTCTGCGAACGCTTTCTCCGCAAGGGTGACCGTACTGTGGACCAGATGGTGCAGGCGGCACGCTCGGGAAAGCAGAACATTGCAGAAGGTTCCAAGGCTGCCGGTACTTCCAAGGAAACGGAGATCAAGCTGACCAATGTGGCTCGCGCGAGCCTCGAAGAGCTTCTCAACGACTACCGCGACTTCCTCAGAGTGCGGGACCTGCAGATTTGGGATAAGGAGTCCAAGCAGGCACGGTATGTCCGGAAGCTGAGCAAGGGCCACGGAATCACTTTCGAGACATACAGAGAGTTCATCGAGACTCGCCCCGCTGAAGTAGTCGCCAACATCGCTATCTGCCTCATCCATCAGGCAAATTTCCTTCTCGATCACCAAATCCGCCGCCTGGAGTAGGATTTCGTCAAGGAGGGCGGCATTCGCGAAAGGATGACCCGCGCCCGTCTCCAAGAGCGGCAGAAGCCAGGGTCCCCATACGTCCTATTGGTCTCATAGGTCCCATCCGTCCCACCCCACGCACCCCACCTAAGATTCCCACCCGCCGGGAGTTGTATGGTGCGTGCCATCCCCGCTCCAATACATCTCCCACAGACCCACCGCCGCTACTCTGGTAACGGTGCTGGCACTGGCCTTGGGTGCATGTACACGGGGTGTTTACCGGCGTCAGGCCGACCGCGCTGCGTACCGTCTGACCGAAGAGCGCGCGAAGCAAGTGGGTGTCAGCACGGAAGGCTGGGAGATTAACCGGGAAAAGGATTCGCGGCTGTTTGATCCTACGAATCCCGATCATCCTCCGATGCCCGAGGATGACCCTGCTGCAAATCAGCTGAGTCATCGCCGGCAGAAAACTCCCGCGCCCACACCGGAGGAACCCTGGCGCTATTACCTGCCCCAGGATCGCAACGGTCAGGTGACGCTGAGCGTCCGTGGTGCAGTGCACGTCGCCGCCCGCAATTCCCGTGATTTCCAGCGTGCCCGCGAGGAGCTTTTCCTCTCTGCGCTCGATCTCACCGAGCAGCGGTATCGCTTTAGTCCCCGGCTATCGCTCGGCAGTGATGGCACAGGCACAGGCGAAGGAGCTCTCCGTGCGCGGACTCTCGATGGCCAGCCGGCGTACAATGCGGGCGCGGTCACCTCGGGCACGATTAGCCAGCTGACTTCCTTCGGCGGCGATCTGCTGGTGAACTTCGCAAACACGCTGCTGTGGGATTTCGGACAGCCGACGCTCCACACTGCCGGCTCGCTCCTGAACTTCAGCGTAGTGCAGCCACTCATGCGTTTTGGCGGGCGCGCCCGGACGCTGGAATCGCTCACCGAATCGGAAAGGCATCTGTTGGCGAATGTGCGCCGGATGGAGCAGTACCAGCAGAGTTTCTTCCTCGATATCGTCGCAGGGAGAAATGCGACGAACGGTCCGACGCGCGGCGATTCGGGAGTCGGGACGGCTCCGGCACTCCTTGCTGGCTCGCCTTCAGGACGCACTGGGACTCCGCGAGCTGATGGTCTCCTTGGGTTGTTAGAAGAACAGCAGCGGATTCGGAACCTGGAGAGCAATGTCGCGCGTCTGCGCGCCAGCCTGGAGCAGCTCGAAGCCGCCTTCGAT
>CBINJX010000366.1:0-5737 GCA_966251085.1 uncultured Verrucomicrobiales bacterium | reverse complement strand
CTGCCCGTGCCCTTACCAAAATAAGCCAAGCTCATGACGAAGAACGAAGGCAGCTTTGACACGCATAATAAAGCACTGCAAATCAACCTCGACCCTCGCTGGTACGGTACGTTTGCCGAGATCGGAGCCGGACAGGAGGTCGTGCGCTGGTTCTTCCGCGTCGGCGGCGCGGCGGGGACGGTGGCGAAGAGCATGTCGGCTTATGACATGACGGTCAGCGATGCTATCTATGGGCACACGGACCGATACGTCTCCCGCTCCCGGCTGCAGGCGATGCTCGATCTCGAGTATCAGCTGAACATCGACCGACTCGGCCATACGCGCGGCGACAATACTTCCTTCTTTGCGTTTGCAGACACGGTGGTGGCGCGTTCCTTCAAGGGGAATAATGAGTGCCACGGGTGGATGGGGGTGAAATTTCAGAGCCACCCGCACGACGAACCGTCCCAAATCATCCTTCATGTCCGCATGCTCGATGCTGAGGCGTCGCTCCAGCAGGAGGCGCTCGGGATTGTCGGAGTGAACCTTCTCTATGGCGCCTTTTTCCTGCACCACGAGCCCGAGCGTCTGGTGGAGTCTCTGCTCGATAAGCTGACTACCGGGCGAATCGAGATCGACATGATCGAATTCACCGGCATCGAGTTCCGCATGGTGGACAACCGCCTGATGTCGTTGAAGCTGGTGCAGTTGGGGTTGAGCGGAGCGGCGATGTTTGGCGCCGATGGTGAGGTGATGCAGCCTTCTGAGGTTTTCTACAAAAAGGCAGTCCTCGTGGAGCGTGGATCGTTCCGTCCGGTGACACATGTGAACCTCGACATGTTGCAGTGTGCCTATGAGAAATTCACGGCGGACCCCGCGGTGGCGGGCAAGCCTGTGCTTCAAGTGATGGAGATCACCATGCGCAACCTTCTCGCGGGCTCCACTGATGTGGATCGTCGGGATTTCCTCGCTCGGGCCGATGTCCTCGCCGCCTGCGGGATGACGGTGCTCGTGTCCGACTATTTCGAATTTTATCGCCTCGCCGCATATCTCTCCCGGCAGACAAAGGAGCGGATCGGGATCGTCATGGGAGCCGCCAGCCTCATCGAGCTTTTCGACGAGAAGTATTACACCAATCTGCCCGGCGGTATTCTCGAGAGCTTCGGCCGGATGTTTAAGAATGACCTGAAGCTGTTTGTCTATCCGCTGCGAAGCGGGGATGGGGAGGAACTCAAGACCGTCGAGAACCTGGAAGTGCCGCATCAACTCCGCCCGCTTTACGGCTATCTCGCCGGGCGCGGTTCCTTTGTGCAGCTGGATAATTACAACCCTGACTACCTGTCGATCTTCTCGCGTGACGTCCTCAAGCGGATCGCGAATCGCGATCCGGAGTGGGAGAAGATGGTGCCTTCAGCGGTAGCGGAAGTAATCAAGCGCCGGGGTCTATTTGGTTTTCCGCGTGCCAACAGGGCGTAGGTAAGTGCCATGTGCCAAGTGAGAGTGCCTGGTGATCCCTACAGCACTACGTCTACTGAGCACTGTATTACTGACTTCTGAGCACTCTGCCTCCCATGGCCTTTTTTGATTCCCACTTCTTTTCCGACGCTCTCGAGCAGAACGTCTCTGTTTACGTCATTGTCCCTCAGCAGACTTCTCGTCAGATCGGGGTCGTAGCGGGGGAAGCGCGGACGAAATATCCGACGCTCTACCTGTTGCATGGGCTCTCGGACGATCACACCATCTGGCTGCGGCGTACATCGATTGAGCGTTATGCAGCTGAGAGGAACCTCGCTGTGGTGATGCCGGCGGTGACGCGCTCGTTTTATCAGGACATGGCCAGCGGGCCGAAGTACTGGACCTTTGTCAGTGAGGAGTTGCCGAGGCTGATGGAGAGCTTCTTTCCGCTCTCGACGAAGCGGAAGGATCGTTTTGCAGCGGGACTCTCCATGGGGGGCTACGGAGCCCTGCGCCTCGGCTTCGTGCATCCGGATAAATATGCCGCCGTCGCGAGTCTCTCCGGTGCGCTCGACATGGTGCGTCGGGCAAAGGAGGCGGGAAGAGAGGGCTCCGCACTCAGCCGAGCAGAGCTGGAAGCGATGTTTGGACCGAAGCTGGCGGTGGAAGGGACGAATGCCGATCTGTTTCATCTGGCTCAGGTCCGCGCAAACAGCGAAGGGCCCAAGCCGCAGCTTTACGTGGCATGCGGAACGGAGGATTTCATTCTGCACGACACGCGGAAGTTCAAGCAGCACCTCGACAGCCTGCGTATCACCTGTCGCTACGAAGAAAGCCCGGGCGCACACGAGTGGGGCTACTGGGATCGGCAGATACAGCGGGTCTTGGAGTGGCTGCCGATTTCGTGATCTATCTTTGCTGAAAGCTGCGCACCTTCAGGAGGGAGCAATAGTTCCGGCAAGAGAACCACGCTCCATCCGGACCTTCTCAGGCGTCGATGAACGGGGCGCATGTAAAGTGCGGTGGCAAGCCACCCGCCGCCTCTTGCTCGCACCGAATTTGAGAGGCGGCACCTCCCTCGCTTGGAGCTCGGGACGGCGCCGCCTCCAAACAGTAATCTTACCGGACGCTCACCTGCAGCTTGAGGAAGTACGCTGCCTCCGAGCGGTCGAAGTCGAATTCTCTCCGGGTGAACCCTGCCGGTACTCCGGCCTGGCTTACAGGGGTGATCTCGAGGTCGGGGCGCGGTTCCCAGTTCTGTAGGTCGGAAGATCCCAACAGCGTAACCTGCACACCATCCTCCGGGACGAGTTGCCGGAGAACGGATGTCAGGCTGGAGGAGGTGGGCTGCAGTGGCATCGGCATCGACTCCGGTGTTTTCGGATCGGTGCCGAATACAAACTCAAGCGCCGCCGTGAGTCCGTCTCCGTCTTCATCATTTGCGGCGATGCCCGGCCGACCTGCTCCGGTTGGGATTCCGTTCTCACGTGACCAGTCGAGCAGCGCATCTCGGCTCTGAGCCGGACCGTAGATAAACTGCGCGGTGGCTGTGGTGCTGGTGTTGCTCTTTACCCGTACCCAGTGAGCGTGGAAACCCGTGGGGAAGAGGTGCTTCAGGGTTTCTCCGGCGGCGACGGTGAGCGTGGCGTATGGCGACCAGGTGTTGTCACCGAGAAAGTCCACTTCGACGGTGAAGTTTACCGCGCCGGAGTGCTCGTGGGAGAGCTTCAGCTCTTTGTGGTTGTAGCCATACATCAGATAGGCGTCGGAGGGTGTGCCTGCAGTTACTGCGGTGTTGAGCCACGGACCGCCCTCACCTCGAGGCTCACCCATGCGCCAGATATCGTCTACCTCCCCAAGCCAGAGGGCGGCTCCGCCATTGGTCGGTCTCAGGAGAGATGCTGAGACGGGGGCGGAGTCGAGTACGCCAGTCAGGACAAGGAGTCCGCGCCAGGAGGCGTAATCGCTAATCCGCTTTCCATGAGTCGCGAGCGGACGCATGCGGCGGCGTCCGCCGGAGTTATCGCGCGGGACCTCGTAGAACGTCCCCTGGCAATTCAGGAGTTGCCGCTCAGTGACCACTTCCCGGAAGCCGCGAGCCCAACCTGCGGCGAACGGTTTGTCGTATGCCGGATCGAGCTTTGGCAGACGAAGCTTTTCCGTGCCGACCGTGACCCATGCCGAGGCCTGATCTGAGCCGAAGTCCTGCGTGAGCGCCGCCTCGGTTCGCAATGCGGTTTCCGCGGTCGAGTTGTTAACCGCGTCGAGCTTCATCGGGCCGCCGATCTGGTAGTAGCCTGATTGAGCGACGGTTCCGGAATCGGAGACACGTGTAGGCGCGACTTCCAGCTTCAGATCAGTGCCTGCCATCACGCGGATAACTCCCTCACTGAGATTCCGCGTGTCGCGGATATCCGCGAGAGCTGCGAACTCTTCCGAGACCACGGAGGGCGGTGTCCGGTGTGGATACGGATTTGAAAGGAGGAAACTCGCGGTGAGTTGGGTGGCATTCGTGCCGGTTTTCAGTCGGACCCATTGCACTCCGAGATCGTTGATCAGCTCCCATTTATAGCCAGACGCGGGCACGGTCACTGTACGAAGCGTATTCCACGATCCGGTGCCATTGCTGGTCTGAATTTCCACGTTTAACGGGCTGCCGGTCGTGTGCCGGAGATGGAGTGTGCCTTGGGTGAAGCCGTTGACCAGGAACGGCTCAGAAGCCGTGTAGGCTTCGACATTCTCCGAGAGCCAGAGCGAACCGTGTCCCTGCGGTGCGCCCCACGTGCTCAAATCGTCCAGTTGTCCAAACCAGAGGTTCGACTGGCCACGCCTTACCAATGCGTTGCTGAACTTGGTCGTGTCATTCTTGCCCATTACCAGTTGCCCCTCCCACATGCAGTAATCCGTCGGCATCTTATAGTACGAACAGATCGGCGATAGACCGGAGAAGTTCGCCGTGGAGAACGTCTCGGGGAAATCGAAGAAAAGCCCGTGCATGTGCATGAGCGTGGTGCCCGGCTCGATCTCGCGAATGCGCGGCCACTCGGTGTGCCAGCCGTGCGCGCCGTCGTGAGTGTAGCTGCCCTTCGGTAGACGCCATGTGTGCCACGCGCCGTCCTCGAGTGTGCGCAGAATGACCGATTTTTCATCAAAGCCCGTGGCCCAGATCGGGTCGGTGGCGGGGTTCTTGTTACCGCTCAATCCACCTGGGCCCATCACCTCGCAGTGCTGGACACGGAAAAGCTCATTCCATTTGTGCGGCTGTGTGCCGTCCCAGGTGGCGAGTGCGCCGGAAGGATAGGTCTGATCCGGCTCGCCGTTGTTTGCTACGATCAGGAGACCTTGCCCTGTGTAAGCGCCTTTGCCGTGATACCCCGAAAGGTGATCGTCGCCTTTACCCTGAACGTCCGGATAGAGCGTCGTGAACGACAGGTCATTCACATTCACGTCATACAGACCGTTCTCCATGGTAAACATGTAGACCCGGTTGGCCGGATCCGTCAGATGAGCCGCTGTCGCGGTGTAGCGGCCTGGGGCCGTGGAGTAGGACATCTTCCGGACGCTCCCATTCGCGTCGATGAAGTACGGGCCCATGATCAGCTGATTGGAAGGAGTATGGATGAAGCGATTGGCAGGAGTGCCGCCAATGCTCTCCGGGCGTGTGATCCGGGTCAGGTCCGGCGCGATCTCGTAGAGTTTGTCGTCGCCGCCGTGCGCCAGGTGTGGGGCGTAGGTCATGGTCCAGAGACGACCGGCCCATGGGACCACGGCGCCGACGCCGCATTCGTCGTAGGAATTGGTCATTGCGAGGTGCGGGTACACCCCCGAGATCTTTACGATCTTGTCGGGCTCCGGGATCGAAACCTCGAAATCCGCCGTCGGCGCGCTCGTTGCGGCGTCTTCGAGCGTCACGTCATCAACGACAAATGAATTGGCGTTCGTGAGGTTCCGATCGAAGCGGACGCGACTGATGCCTCCCGTAGTCGCATTTGACGGCACCGAAAACATCCGGAGCCCGACCACCGAGTGTGTCAGATCCGTGTTGCCGGGATTCGACCAGGCGACATCGTATTCCGCATTACTGGTCCCGAAGTTGCGACCGATCACCCGCAGCCGTACAGGCTGGTTTGCCGGGATACTGAAGGGATTCTTGTCTGCGATGCGTGTGAGATCACGCCATGTGCCGCCCCAGCTGATCTGGATTCCGCCACCGTTTGTCGTGCGGACTTCCACCGCGGACCCCGTCGCACTTTCCAGCGCTACGCGGAAGGACTGCGGTTCATTCGTTCCGGCGAGGGTGAAA
>CBINJX010000365.1:0-5744 GCA_966251085.1 uncultured Verrucomicrobiales bacterium | reverse complement strand
TTCGTCATTCGTCATTCGTCATTCGTCATTCGTCATTCGTCATTCGTCATTCCCCATCCCCCATTTGCACAACCAAGCAGGCGCGGTATCATAAGCGGGCTGTGTTCCAAGCTGCCCGTCGTATCGTGCTCGTTCTTTTGTTTGTTTATCTCGGCCTGCTCACTGTCCTCTATCTGGCGCAGGGATACCTGATCTATCAGGCCAGACAGGGCGACGAAACCTCGCTGCTGACCTATGCCGAGGAGGAAAAGGTGGAGCCGTGGCGTGATAAGAGTGGCTCGATCATTGGTTGGTGGCGGCCAAATCCGGATGCCAGGAATCGGGTCGTCGTTTTCCACGGCAACGCAGGTTACGCCCTGCACCGCACGCATTTCATCGAGGCGCTCCATGGGCTCTCCGGTAATCTCGCCTGGGAAGCACGTGTTTTTGAATATCCCGGCTACGGTGCCCGCCCGGGAACTCCGAGTGAGAAGCTGCTTACGGCGGAAGCCGTGGCCGCGCTGAACGAGATGCTGGCAGCCGATTCCCGCCCGATCTACATCCTGGGCGAATCGCTCGGCAGCGGAGTCGCATCAGCGGTGGCGGCTCAGCTAAGAGAAAAGATCGCAGGCGTAGCTCTACTGGTGCCTTATGAATCGCTCACTCACGCGGCGGCATTCCAGTATCCTTTTGTGCCGGTGAAATGGCTGATGCGTGATCGCTTCGACAACACTCAGGCGCTCCGCGCCTACGGCGGACGCGTGGCGTTCTTCCTCGCGGAGAAGGACGAGGTGGTCTCCTACGTCGGAGGTGAGCGGCTGCACTCCGGATATCAGGGGCCGAAGTTCCTGCACGTCTTCCCGAAGATTGGGCACAACGACGTAGACTACTCGCCTAATGCCCCGTGGTGGCGGCAGATGAGCGACTTTCTCACCGCCCCTGCCATTACCACGGTAGGTGCCGGTAAAGACGGGGCGAATTGAGGCGGTGTAGCGTTTCTATTCCGAAGGAACGTACTTGCTGCGGGAGCGTCGTCAAAGTGGGGTGGACGTCCTCGTCCGCCCGGAGAGCACGTGGAATTCAGATGAGGTGCTCCTTGCCTGCTGCGGAGCCGTGCGCGCCAGCGCTGAAGCCTTGTGCAACCTGGAAGTGGAGTGGCTACCCTGCCGGAACTGGATAGAATTGGAGTGTTGTGGAATGCGCAAGAGCTACGGAGCTCTACTCAGTCGGTCTGCAAGTCCGACCCACTTTGACGCACATCGTTTCTGTCAGTGCTTGGATACACTCTCAATCTGACAGCTTTCGCTCACGGATCCCGCCGATTTTCCAGCCGTCCCCGTCGCGCTTGAGGCGCATCACCTCCTCGGTCTTCCCCTTAGTGGCCCCTTTCTTTCCCTCCAGGGAGTAGCGCACCTTGAAGCGGATAATCGCATCCTCCTTGGTGGCTTTGACGATCTCCGGCTGACCAATCAGCTCGAACTGCCGTGAAGGCCACCGCTTGTAATAGTTGCGCTGATCCTTCTCGATGAACTTCCGGTTCACCCGTCCGCTGTCGAAATAGTCCACACGGTCCGAATAGAAGGAGACCTCCCGCTCCGGCGACTCACGCTCCGCGGCATCCAGGTACTCTTCGACAAACCCGCGCGCCTCGTTGGGCGTGAT
Source organism: uncultured Verrucomicrobiales bacterium (assembly GCA_966251085.1). Taxonomy (GTDB): domain Bacteria; phylum Verrucomicrobiota; class Verrucomicrobiia; order Chthoniobacterales; family Chthoniobacteraceae; genus CBINJX01. Next base: position 4,103 of record CBINJX010000365.1, on the reverse strand, counting down.
GCTCAGGGGTTCGAGATCCGGCCGTCGCCGGGGTTCCGCCGGCCCTCGAAATTTTTCCGGCTGCGGACGGTTCTTACGCTCTGCGGCAGGCGGCGTGGGAGGAGTTTGCTCGACATCCGGGCGGACCGGTGGTGGTCCAGCGGTATATGCCTCTCCCGAAGGCTCCATCTGCTCGAGAAACTCACGGTCATCCTGAACCATTCTCTGGGCTCGTCCTCTCACGGAGCGATCCTCCCCTGTTTCCGGCTCGGCAGTTGTTTGACTCGTGGCGGATTGAAGCGCCTGGAGAGTGGCTGCGTCCGGCTCGGATGACACCGGGATTCCCCGATGAATCTGGAACCTCCGGAGAGCGGCCCGGGTCTCTTCATCGATCTGGCCCGTTACTTCGCCGAAATAAAACTGCTGCTCCTTGAGAGAGCGTTGCACTGCAGCGATCGGACCTTCCGCCGTTTGCGCAAAGAGGCTTCCGGTCGCGACAAAAATCGCGGCCACCCACAGCCAAAAGCTTTCAGGACCGGTGAACACGGAGCGCCGCAATCGGAGGCAATGATGTGGAAATGAGCGAGATCTGCGCATAACGGGACTCTTTGCATGCATCGATAAAATGAACCTGTATGGCGGTGCTTCCCCGGTCAACGGCTCATAAACACTTGCCAGAGCGGCTGTCAGACGTTCGGTTGTACAGTATGAGCGTCGCCCCCACCTCGAAACGTTCCACATGGATTCTGCTCGGACTCGTGATCGGAGCGATCCTCGGCGGGTTGTCCCGGGTCTTCTTTCCCGAGGTAGCCCTGGAAGAAGCCGTCACGAATGTGATCCGGCCGCTCGGCAGCGTGTTTCTGCGGATCATTTTCATGATCGTGGTGCCGCTGATCGTCTCCGCCATCGTGCTCGGCGTCGTGGAAATGGGCGATGTCCGGCGGCTCGGCCGTGTCGGGTTGCGCTGCCTGGGAATGACACTGCTGCTCTCGGGCCTGAGCGTGGTGCTCGGGCTGACACTGGTGAACGTGCTCCAGCCGGGCAAACATTTGAATCCCGAGATCCGGGAAAAACTCCAGGCTGAGTACGCCAGCGGCGCGGCAACCAAAGTGGAGCAGGCGCACCAGAAAAAGCCGCTCTCGCAGACGCTCCTGGAGCTGATCCCCGAGAACCCGCTGGAGGAAGCGGTGAATTCCTTTAACCCCGGACAATCCAAAGGCGGCCTGCTCGCGGTGATGGTCTTTGCGCTTTTTGTCGGGGTCGCGATGACGGTGCTCAATCCGGCCGATGTCGCGCCGCTGAAAGGCTTTCTGGAGGCCGTTTTCAAAGTCAGCCTGAAGATCATCGATTTTGCCATGATGATCGCGCCGTTCGGCGTGGCGTGCCTGAGTTTTGCCCTGATGGCGACGACCGGCTGGGACATCCTCGGCTCGCTTGTTTTTTACATCGTCGTCGTGGTGGGAGGAATGCTGCTCCATCAGTTCGGCGTGTATGCCATTGCGCTCCGCGTGCTCGGAGGCAGATCGCCCCTCGCCTTCTACCGCGACATCAAGGAGGCGATGATCACCGCCTTCAGCACCTCCTCCAGCAACGCGACACTCCCCGTATCGCTGCGTGTGGCCGAGCAGGAACTCCGGCTGCCGCCTCGCATCTCCCGCTTCGTCCTCACTGTGGGAGCCAGCGCCAACCAGAACGGCACCGCACTTTATGAAGGCATCACTGTCCTCTTTCTCGCGCAAGTCTTTGGAGTGGATCTCACGCTCACCCAGCAGTTCGTGGTGGCGCTCATGTGCATCCTCGCAGGCATCGGCACCGCGGGCGTGCCCGGCGGTTCGCTGCCGCTGGTAGTGGGCGTGCTCATCTCGATCAATGTCCCCGCCCAATCGATCGCCATCATCCTCGGTATCGACCGTTTCCTCGACATGTGCCGCACGGCCTTGAACGTCACCGGCGATCTCGTCATCGCCGCAATCATCTCGCGCGGCGCAGAGAACGATCCCGAGGATGACGCCCCTATCCCCGAAGAAGTCCTCTCCGACAGCATCGCCGCATGAACCGCATCCTCGTTCTTTACGATTCCAAAACCGGCAACGTCGCTCGCATGGCCGAGTACATTGCCGAAGGAGCCCGCGCCATTCCGGATACCGAGGTGCGAATGCGCTCCGTGGATGACGCCAAAGCGGAGGATGTGCTCTGGTGCGACGGCATCGCCGTGGGAAGCCCGACCAACATGGGCATCCTCTCCTGGAAAATGAAACGCTTCTGGGACGAAACCATGGGCGAACACTGGATGCAGATCGACGGCAAGATCGGCTGCGCCTTTTCCTCCGCCGGCGGCTGGGGTGGCGGCATGGAACTCGCCTGCCAGTCGATCCTCACCGTCCTGATGAATTTCGGGTTCCTCGTCTTTGGCGTCACCGACTACGCCTCAAAGACCGTCACCCTCCACTACGGCGCCGTCACTGCCAAGGAACCCCGCGACACCGACACCCAGACCGCCTGCCGCATCCTCGGACAACGCCTCGCCGAATGGACCGCTTTTTACGTCCACCGCCGGGAAGAGCAACACCCCGGCCGCAAACTTTCCGAGCGGCAGTCGCCGGGATAGGGCGAGCGGAAGGCGAGAGGATTGGGCGTGGGTCGCTACCTCCCATCGGTCGTATCTGTCCCATTCCGCCCCACAGGTCCCATTACCTGCCCCTCCTCTCACTCAACTTCCGTGCCAGGGAGTGGCATGGGGGCTTAATATTTCAGAACGATCTGAAATATTTCAGCCCATTCCGTTCCCGGATCGAAATGAGTCGATCGCAAATCAACTCATCTCGATCCAAAATCGACTCGTTCCGATCCCAAATCGAAACATCCCTTACGCAGATCAACTCGTTCCGTTCCAAAAACGAAACGAGTTGATCCAAAAACAACTCATCTCGATCTGCGGAAGGGATGAGCCGAAAAAAGATCAACTCATCCCTTGGCGCTGAAGGGATGAGTTGATCTGAAAACGGAACGAGTCGATCCGGGATCGACTCATCTCTTGCCGGCAAGGGGGCGTCTCTTATCGGTTGAGATGTGTTCCTTGCAGCTTCCCGAAGGGTCTTACCGGGCAGCGGCTCGTCTCCTCGGAACCGACCATCCGTACCCATCGGCCTTCTGAAACTACAGCATTACCGTAAATTCATCGGCCTCGCTGATCGACTCCACAAAGCCGACAAGCAGATCGATCACCTTCTCCACGTCCCGGAGATCGGCCATTTCGACCACGGAATGCATGTAACGCAGCGGCAGCGAAACCAGACCGCTCGCGATACCCTCCCGCGTCTCGAAGATCACATCCGTATCGGTACCGCTGTAGCGCGAAGAACTCTCGTGCTGAATCGGAATCCCCTTGTTCTCAGCAACTTCCAGAAGCCGCCGAACCACCGCCGGATGATTGCACGTGCCATGAGTCACGCTCGGCCCACCGCCAAGCTTCACCTCCCCATGCTGCGCGTGATCAATCCCGGGAGTATCCGTCGCGTGAGTCACATCGAGCACGATACACACATCGGGCATCAACCGATGCGCCACCATCTTCGCGCCATGCCCGCCGATTTCCTCCTGCACGGCATTCACCGCGATTACCGTGGAACGTAACGCATCCCGCTTTTCACTGAGGCGCGCCATCACCTGCGCAATGATGAAACCGCCCATCCGGTTATCAATCGCGCGACTGATGAGATAATTCTCCCCCAGCATCTCCGCCTTGTCGGAGTACACCGCCGGATGCCCCACCCGCAGGCCCAAAGCCTTCACCTCCTCCGGGTTACTCGCGCCGACATCGACATAAAGATCGTGGATCTTCGGCACCTTCTCATCTTTCTCATCTTTGCGAAGGTGAATGGCCGTATTCCCGATGATTCCCCGCACCGGCCCCTTATCCCCCAGGATCTCGAGTCGACGCCCCCGCGCCGTAGCCACATCCGATCCCCCGATCCGGTCGACCCGAAGGAACCCCTCCTTCGTGATCTGCTTCACGATAAACCCAATCTCATCCACATGCGCCTCGATCATCACCCGGCGCGGCTTCTCCCCTTTCCCCTCCAGGGTCGCCCACGCAGTACCGTACACATCATTCTCCACCTTTC
>CBINJX010000364.1:0-5783 GCA_966251085.1 uncultured Verrucomicrobiales bacterium | reverse complement strand
GCTCGACCCTGAACTCAAGCGTCTTGTCATCGAGGAATCCATCGCCGGGACCGTAACTATCCTCACCGACCCTAACGCGTCGCCAACCGGATTTCCGTTCAAGGTAGTCGAGTTGGAAGGAACGCTGTCCGATCCCGCCGTGTACGCGGACAGGGACCGTGTTTGCGATCTCGGTTACTTGCGGCAGGCTTACCGGAAGACGGATGGCAGCCTCGGGTATCGCTGCCCGGGGGAGCCGCCGGAAAGTTATGTACGCAAGGGCGGTAAGATCGAGGATACGATCGGCCGCAAATGCTTATGCAATGGACTGACCGCAAACATCGGCCTCGGCCAGCGGCAGGTAAACGGGAAGGTGGAAAAGCCGCTGCTGACTGCTGGAGACGATGTGGCCCAGGTTGTACGATTTCTACAACCCGGCCATACATCCTATAATGCCGCAGACGTAATCAACGTTTTGCTCAGTTGAGGGGTTGCTGCCACCTGAGCTTGGAAGTCCGTAGTGAAAGAGACTGGTGGCAGTGTTATCAGGGTTAGAGCCTTTCCGAACAGGAGAGTCTCTCAATCGTCATCCTACTCTCCTTCAGCAACAGGGCTGATTGGAGAGTGAGAAGAAGATTGTGAGTAAGTTTAAGATCGGGAATCTTGTTCGGACAGGCTCTTCCTCAGCTCGAAAGTATCCCTCGTGCCACAAGTAGCGGCAGGATGATGTAGAGGATCGAATCCCGCACAAGATAGTAGGATGCAATCACGATCACGAAGCGCCAGCCGCGCTGCCGTATCAGCTCGCGGGGGCCGCCTCGGCGCAAATGGCCAGCGCTTTCGATGACCCAGTAACGGTAAAAGCGTCCGATTGCCCGTCCCGAAGTCAGAAGTGGATGACGACTCATATAGGTGAACGATTTCGCTGCTGGTTCCCTCTTCTGAGATTTGTTGGTTGAGGGGTGAAAGCCGCGCGCCGGCAAAATCATGGAGATGCAGAATCTCTGCCCAAACGGATTACTGATTAGATGTGAGCGCAAAAAGTCGCTTCAGCAAAAACGGGTGCGCTGATTCCCGGTCACTCCCTCCCGGAGGGCTCAAGACATCGCGCTACAAGCGTTAGTACGTAAAAGCGAACGGCGATTTGGCCAGTTTGCGCTCACATCTGATTGCTGACTCACTGATTGCTTTCCCTACGCCTTTACCCGTCCGGCTCTTTTGCTGCTCTTAACCATCGCCTGAGCAGCTGGAAACAGCACCGCGTTTTCCAGGTGGATATGCCGGTGCAGGTCCTCCTCCAAGTCGTGCAGGCCCGCAAATAATGCGCGGTAAGTATTGCACGCATCGGATGGAGGTTCGTACCCGCTGCTCAATTCCCGCAATCGAGCGAGTGACGCGCCGGCGTCCTCGTGCTCGTGGATCATGCACTCGATGGGAGCATCCAGCGTTTCTGGAGCAGAGCTGCCCCGGCTCATCGCGGCGATCGCCGGAAAGAGCACCTGCTCTTCTTTCATCACGTGACTGGCCAGTTCGACCGCAAGGCTGTTGAGGACTAAAAACAGTTCTATCAGCGAGGGAGTGTGCCCGCCATGGACCCGTGCAACTCGCTCCGACATTGCATGAAGGCGGGGTAGCTCCCGGCGGAGGAACGCATGATGCGTTTTGACGATATAGTCGACGAGGCTATGCAGTGGAAGATCGGCGGGATTTGATATCGGCGCGGATTTCTTCGCGAGTTCGGCCTCGAGTTGTTCGACGAGGGTAGTGATTGCAATGCCCCGGCGTTCACACGCTTCACGCAGCGTCCTTCCTCCCTGACAACAAAAGTCGATCTGGAAGGCTTGAAAGATCCGTGAGCGGCCCGGGCGTTCAGCTACGAGTTCCCCGACGGTGCGGTCGGCGATGGGCGTTCCCGGAGGAGAGAAGATGGTGGGATGATGACTCATGATGGTTGAGGTTTTCGCGGAGATCCCACGGCGCAATCGAGGTGCGGGCACGCGGGCAGCCCGTGAAGTATCACCGCCGCGCTGCTCCAGTGCGTTGATGCAGGTCAAGAAAACCTATTTTCACGCCAGCCAGTGATAAATGGCAGCCCGGACGCGGGACTCGGATCTCCCATAAAGCTTCGCTTTGCGAGCCGTATCAGTTCTCTCGATTCATCCGCTTGAATCCAAGTTTCTGCGGAACTTTATCCAGCTACAGCGGAAGCTCCATTGGTAGTGCGAATGTTTCGAGAAGGTCGAGTTTCCTGCAATGAACATGGAAGAGGCGTTTGCGGCATTTACCAAAGCGGCATACGGGAAGGCACTCTCCCTGGAACATGCGTAGAAAGTGCAGATCACATCCTGCTCAACGGTTAGGACCCCGCCCATCATTCTCGGGAATTCCCTGAAAGATCCGTAAACCCGCACGGGTACGCACGGCTCATTGCACCCTGGGACGAAACTCGGATCAAACCATGAAGGAGACAGCCGTTCCTCACTCGCAGAATACCTCACCCGCGACCGTTACGCAGGCTGGTTACGCAGATGCACGGCACGATCGCGAAGTGCCAGAGATCGATCTGCTCAGCCCGCTCACTATCCGCGGAATCACCTTCCGCAATCGCATCGTGATGGCGCCAATGTGCCAGTATTCGGCAAAAGATGGCTTTGCCAATGACTGGCACCTGGTTCACCTCGGCAGCCGTGCCTCCGGAGGACTTGGTCTGGTAATCGTCGAGGCGACTGCGGTGACTCCGGAAGGGCGGATTTCTCCAGGGGATCTCGGGATCTGGAGTGATGAACACATCGAGCCGCTCGCCCGGATTGTCCGATTCATTCACTCGCAGGGAGCCGTCGCCGGGATTCAACTCGCGCATGCCGGGCGCAAAGCGAGCACCGATCTACCGTGGAAGGGTGGGAAAAGTCTCAACACGCCCGCGGAGGGCGGATGGCCGGTGATCGGGCCCAGCGCGATCCCATTTCAGGAGGGAGATCCAGTCCCGACGGCTCTGGATGAAGCTGGCATTCAGGGGGTGATCGATGCTTTCGAGTCCGCCGCGAGCCGGGCTCTCCAAGCCGGCTTCAAAGTACTCGAGATCCACGCCGCGCATGGCTACCTGCTGCATGAATTCCTGTCGCCCTTGAGCAACAAGCGGGAGGATCAGTACGGCGGCAGTTTGGAAAACCGGATGCGGCTGGTTCTGCAGGTGGCCGAACGCCTCCGCGCAATCATGCCTGAAGAATTGCCGCTTTTCGTCAGAATCTCTGCCACGGATTGGGTGGACGGTGGATGGGATATCGAGCAGTCGGTGGAGCTTTCGCGCCGGCTGAAGGCGGTCGGTGTGGATCTGATGGATATCTCCTCCGGTGCGCTCGTCCCACATGCGCGGATTCCCGTCGGTAAAGGATACCAGGTGCCATTTGCCCGCCGCATCCGGGAGGAGGCAGAAATACGGACCGGTGCCGTAGGGTTAATCACCGATCCCGAGCACGCCAACGAGATCATCACAGGCGGGGATGCAAACATGGTCTTTATCGGACGCGAGTTGCTACGAGAGCCCTACTGGGCTTTGCGTGCGCAACAGATCCTCGACGGAGAGCCATGCTGGCCGATCCAGTATGGGTACGCAGTGAAACGACGTGCGCGGTAGGGCGATGTAGGTAGTCAAAAATTCGCCCACTACTTTCATTGAGAGGGCTCAGCCCTGATTGGACTTGCTGAGCGGAACAGGGGAAGCGGCCGCTCTTGCTCAGTGCGCCTTCCGTGCCAGGAGGCGAAGCGTGCGGGGGGCTCGTTGAATGGTTTGAACGGAAGACTTCCCGATGCTGTTCATCGGCTGGTCTCTGCAGGGTTTCACAAGGCAGGTGCCGCCTCCAGCTTTGTGGCCCGGCAAAAGGGGGGGATGCTCGGCGCGTTGAAAGCTGGCTTTTCTATAAACATCTGTTCTGCCATTGTGTGATAACTGGAGATTTTCCCGTCGAATGAAAACACCCGCAGTCATCATACTCATCATTATGGGCAGCTTACTGATCGTTGCGCCCGTTGTTGCTGACTACCTGCATCGCTCCCAGATCGTGGAGGCGCTGCAACAATCCGGCGCAAATCACCTGACTCTCGGTGAAAGTCTCAGCGAGATTTATCGGTTCGGATGCTGGCTCGTTGGAACCCTGATGGTGGGCTCGGCAATTCTTTCCTCGCGGGAGCACAAGAGATGAGAATTGTGGGGCAGCGGAACCTCGACTCCATCAAGCGCATATTCCGGTGAAATCCCCGCTGCTTCATCGACGCAGAATTCCCTCCATCGAGGAGTTTGATGAATTCAGTAAGGGAAATCGAGTGCTGGTGGGGGTGATGGAAGAACTCGGGAGTGATTTCAGGCGGGCTCTCAATGAGGTGGTGGAAAAAGGCGACCAGTATAGATGCCGCGCCCTGGTTCGGTGCTTTGGTTCCATGCTCGAGGGGCTGACGGTGATGATGCGGGATATCGCGAGCAGGATGTGTGAGCTATTCGGTGAGCCACTGAATCCATTTCTTCGCGAAAAGAGCGTTGAACGTGGTGTCTCGTCCTCCCACCGGATCTTCACAATTTACCGGCTTCTGGCCGAGTTTGCCCCCGATTCACCCCTGGCAGAAATCCCGGACGAGCGTTGGGACAAACTCCACGCAGCGATCGCCATCCGAAACCGGATCACTCATCCCACGTCCGTGGAAGATTTCGAGCTGACGCAGGATGATATGAATCTGGTGCTCCGACTTGGCACTGAGTTTCTGAACGATATCCCTGCCTTCACTCATTGGTGCGCCAAGGCACATCAGAAGTTCATGTGGTCGCTCGGAGGGCAACGTGTGCGTGAAGTCGCCAAGACCGGCAGAAACCAGCCGTGCCCCTGCGGGAGCAAAAAGAAATACAAGACGTGCTGCGGTGCCTCTGCTTCGTGAGCGTGGCGGTTGGCCGGAATTGCACATCCCATGCCCCTCCAGTTCCGCTCACACGTGCAGGTGCATACGAATGCTCAGGCAGAAGCAAGACACGTCTCGTAACCCTTATGCCGAAATGGACATCCTTTGGGAGGAAATGACCGCCGGAATGCCTGATAGGAAGCAGTTCATACAGATACTGATCCGACTCACGGCGGCCACTCTGTTCGGCGCGATTGTTGGCTTCCAGAGGGAGAAAGCGGGGAAGCCTGCAGGGTTGCGTACGCATATGCTCGTGTGTGTCGGGACGGCCGTCTTCGTGCTGGGGTGCGCGGGCATGGGGATGTCTGAAGACGGTATCTCTCGTGTAGTCCAAGGCGTGGCTACCGGGATCGGCTTCATCGGGGCGGGCACCATCCTGAAGCTGAATGAAAGACAGGATATTCAGGGCCTTACTACTGCAGCGAGTATATGGATGACAGCTGCTGTCGGGGTAGCGGCGGGTGTGGGAAATATTGGCATTGCTCTCCTCGGGACGCTCTTCTCCCTGACCATCCTCGTCCTCGCGCTTCCATTTGAGAAACTGATAAAGAGGCAACATGAGGCGAATAAGGGGACGGACTTGCCCTAGCCGAGAGGGCATCCAACGAGCGGAGCGCGTGAAGGCGGGAAGGAAGTGCTCAGTGCTCAGCTCGACTTTGGCCATTTTTACATCCGCCGATCTGCCCTTCTATCCCGAAGGGATAGAGTTGAGAGCCCCACACCGGCAGATCGGGACGGGTGCAAGTGGCGGAGCGCGAACCGACTACTGACTTCTGAGCTCGGCTTTGGCCATTTTCGGGAGCGTTCCACGCAGGGATAACCCGGAGAAGCGGGCATTTCTTGCATGTTCACCTACGGAC
>CBINJX010000363.1:0-5797 GCA_966251085.1 uncultured Verrucomicrobiales bacterium | reverse complement strand
CGCATTATGAGCAAGGGTTGCGGGGGCTTCCAGGCGTCGTGATACCTCGCGAGGCATCCTATGCTCACCACGTGTACCATGTATACGCGATCCGGGTCCGGGAAAGGAACGAGCTGATGCAAGCCTTGAGCGAGCGGGGGATTTGCACAGGGATCCACTACCCGGTGCCGGTGCATCTCCAGGAAGCTTACCGGAATCTCGGGTTTCCGCGTGGCTCGTTCCCTGTGGCAGAGCAGTGTGCGGATGAGTTTCTGTCTCTCCCAATGTTCCCGGAACTGACGGAGGCGCAGGTGGAGATGGTGATCTCCGCGGTGGCTCAGGAGGTCGCAGTCGAAGTGGCTGCGTGACAGATACTCCGGGTCGCAGCCGATGATTCTACCTTGTGTGGATTAAAATAGCTGTGGATGTGAGTGGGATGGCGCCGGCGCGAGAATCGTCGGCGCCATTGCCTCCTTGCATGGAGGTGATCGAGTCTCCGTTTGGAGTCGCCGTGCAGCAATTATCATTCGGTCCGGATAACAGTGGTAAGCAGGTTTGGATTCTATCCGGGGCGGCTCTTACTTTACCCCGGCGATTTTACTGTGAGGGAGCTGCCGCGGGAGAGTAGGTTTAGAGAGGAATATAGGATTAAGAGTTTTGTTGTATAGGTTCTAGTTTTTAAGGCAGCCAGCATGGTGCTGGCCGGCGATTCCGCAGTGGTTCAGAAGTGGGTTCGAGCGGAATTGAGGAAGCATTTAGCCAAACCTTCTAAAATCATGTCGGAACGTGGAGACGAAGCAGAGGGGATTAGCCTAAACTGGGCAGATCTGGTATTTACCCTTTTCAAGCACAAGAGAAAGATTCTCGCATGCACATTAGCCGGTGTGCTGGCGGCGGCGCTGGTTTACTCATTGATGCCGCCGTACTATGTTTCCGAGGCAAAGCTGTACGTTCCCTATGTTGTGGATCGAAACGCAGTGGATGCCGCAGATGAAGCAACTGTGACGAGCAGGGCGAATGATGCCATCATCAACTCTGAGGTGGAGATCCTGACCAGTTGGGATCTGGCGCTCAAAACGGTTTCGTCACTTCGGGGGCCGGCGCTGGCAAGTTCAGAGGGGAGCCCGATCCTCATGGAAGAGGCCCGTGCGATCACAAAGCGAATCGAGGTGACGGTAGAGAAAGGAATGAACGTGATGACGGTCTCCTACAAGGATCCGGACCCTGTGTATGCGACCCGCTTCCTGGAGGAGTTATTGAAGAACTATCGTGAGAAGCATCTCGAGATTCATCGCTTTCCGCAGGCGCTCGACGTGATCGCGCACAGGCGGGACGAAGTTCGCAAGCAGCTGGAGCAGACCGAGTCCGAGCTGAAGCAGCTCAGGAACACCGTGGAGAGCTTGTCCGTCGCGGAGAGCACGGCGACCCTGAGTGCAGCGATTGGTAAAGCACAGGAAGAACTGAATGCTGCCGAGGCGGACCGGCGTGGCCAGGAGGCGCGCGTGGAAGCCTTGGAACGGATGTTGCCAGCCTCGGCCCTGACGGCAGCCTCCGGGGCAGGGCGGGGACCCTCCGACCAGGATACAGAGCGTCATCGGTTTCTCGTTCAGCTCCTTTCTGAGCTGCGGGAGCGTGAACGTTCGTTGCTGGCCATGTATCCGCCGGAAAGCCGCATGGTGAGAATCCCGAGGAAGCAGATCAGTGAACTGGAAGCGCAGCGCCGGGCGCTGGAAGGCCGGTACCCGGATCTCGCGTTGATAGATCCCCTGAACGAAAACTCCCAGACGCAGGTCAACGTTGTCACAGAGCGGGCCAAACTGGCTGCGATGAAGGCCACCGAGGAGGTATTGCGGACGCAACTCGCCGGACTGCAGGAGCGCCGGGTGCAGTTCGCCGATCTTGCACCGCGTATCGCGCGCCTCGAACTGGAAAAACAGGTGCTCGAGGTAAACTACAAGAACATCGAGACCAACCTGGGCAAGGCGCAGGACGACCGGGCGGTGGATTGGTCCAAGGTGTCCAATATCGCATCCGTGCAGGAGCCGTCACCGGCGGCTCCGGATAAAAATCCGCTCAAGCAGAAGCTGACGCTCGGGCTGATGCTGAGTGGAGTGGCGCTCGGTGTTGGGCTCGCGTTCCTGCGTGAAGCGCCGCTGCAGCGGAAACTCAAGCGCCCTTCCGAACTGGAGGAGCATCTGCAGATTCCTCTGCTGCTGTCGATTCCCTTCAACCACGGCACGAGCCGGAATCACAACCGCGCGCTGACGAGGTTCGAAGTGCCAAGATTGCAGAACGGTCAGCAGCATACGGATCGGGCCCCTTGGGCGGCCAATCACTTCATTCGGCCATTCTGCGAGGCGATCCGGGACCACATTCTTCTCTCCTTCGAGATCCGGAATCTCGACCACAAACCGAAGTTGATTGGGGTAACCGGGTTCTCCGCCGGAGCAGGAAGCACTACCCTGGCAGCGGGTGTGGCTGCAGCTCTATCGGAAACCGGCGACGGGAAGGTGTTGCTGGTCGATATGAATGTCGAGGAGGGTGAGGCGCATCCGTTCCTTCACGGAGCACCTGCGCTTTCACTCTCAGAAATCCTCGAGGCGGGAAATCCCCCTCCCACCGCGACCGATAACCTCTATATCGCGACTGCGGATACCGCGAAGACGAAGCGTGTGCGCATGGGGTTGCGCCGCCTCAATAACTTGGTTCCCAGCCTGAGGGCCGCAGACTTCGACTATATCATCTTCGATATGCCCATGCTGGACGCAACCAGTATCACACTCGGAATGGCAGCCTTCCTTGACAAGGTTATCCTTGTGATCGAGGCGGAGCGGACTGACCGGGAAACGGTAAAGCGTTTCTACTCAGACCTGACGGAGATCGGTACCGACGTTTCGTGTGTTTTCAATAAAACCCGCTCCTATGGCCCGAAGTGGCTGGAGGGAGAAGCGTAGATGGTTTCGTCGGCTCGCAGCGGTTGCAATGCTGATTTGCCCCTCTCTAAACGCCTGTCCGAATAGGGGCGCCTCTTAGAGCCGATCCGAATAGGCGCTTCTTACTCGTACTCTTAATCGTAATCGCCATTTTGGCATGTCTTCAGCCGGGAGGATTACGAGTAAGATTAGGATTACGATTACGAGGCGAACCTATCCGGATAGGCTCTAAGACCCGGAGCCTGTTCGGATGGGGGCTGAATGAGAGTGGGGGTTAGGCGTAACCATCATCTTGATCTTACTCCTGGGGAGCTGCCCGGAGGCGTTGGGTCAGGGTTGTGTAGGTGGAATCCAGGTCAGGAGTATCTTCGACGTAGGCTCTCGGCCGCCAGGTGCGTTCTTTCGGTCATCGCTCTCATCCGCGGGGCTGGTGTTCGCAGCCCTGAACTTTAATCGGGTTATGTCTAATGACTTAAGTGTGCCAATCTCAGTAGATGAGAAAGATCAGCCAAGTGAGGTGGACTTGTCACCTCCGATGCCGAGCAGCGCCAAGCCGCGGCTAGTCGGCAGACGTGCGATCGCAGTTTCCTTTTCGGAGTATCCACAAGACCCACGTCCCCGGCGCGCTGCGGAAGCATTGGCCCGCGAGGGGATGCATGTAGAGGTGATCTGTTTCAAAGATCGCGATGACGATGCGTTCAAAGAATCGTTCAACGGTGTCGAGATTACCCGCATCCCGATACGGCGGCGTCGTGGGGGAAAGCTCACGTACCTTTATCAGTACGGTGCATTCATCCTCGCGTCAGGCGTCATCCTCGCAGCGCGCGCGCTCCGGCGGCGATACGACCTTGTGCATGTCCACAATATGCCGGATTTCCTGGTGTTCAGCGCGATCGTTCCGAGACTGCTGGGGGCACGAGTCATTCTGGATCTCCACGATCCGATGCCGGAGCTGATGATGGCGATTTTCCGGCTCCAGGACCACAGCTTGTCGGTCAGGCTGCTCACGCGGCTCGAGAAGTGGAGTGTGCGTTTTTCTGATGCCGTGGTGACGGTAAGTGAAACCTTCCGGAAGATCTTTTCGAGCCGTGGCTGCCCGCCGGAGAAAATCACGGTGGTGATGAATGCACCGGACGAAACGATTTTCGAGTACCGTGCAGCGGTCCGGGAAGAAGTTGTCCGGCGCGAAGCAACGAAACCGTTCATACTGATGTATCACGGTTCACTCGTGGAGCGGCATGGCTTGGATCTGGCAGTACAGGCTCTCGCCGAGGTGCGTAAATCCATTCCTCTCGCTGAACTGAGAGTCTATGGGCAGAGCACCCCGTTCCTGGAGCGAGTAATGGAATTTGTTCGTCGCTCAGATCTGGCTCAAGTCGTGCATTATCTCGGCCCGAAAAAGCTGGAGGAAATCGCGGAAGCCATCCGGGAATGCGATCTTGGAGTCATTCCCAATCAACGGAGTACCTTTACCGAGCTAAATACACCGACGCGCATTTTCGAGTATCTTTCCCAAGGCAAGCCCGTGATAGCGCCGCGCAGTCAGGGAATATTGGACTACTTCGATGAACAGGAGTTGGCATTTTTCACATTGGGAGATGCCGAGGACCTGGCAGCGAAAATCCGGCAGGTGTACTTCCATCCAGAGGAGACAGCCGACATGGTGGAGCGTGGTCAGGCGGTTTACCGGGCTCACATGTGGTCTCAGGAACGGGAGCGTTTGATTCGTGTAGTGAGTGGATTGATGCCGGAGGAAAAGAGTGTGGTGAGGAGGCGGATGTAGTCGCCTGTACGGGGCGAGCCAAACTCACTGGAGCGACTATGGGTCAAAATCAGGAATATCCCCCGATGAACGCCAAATATGTGATCATTAGTCCGGTCAGAAACGAAGCCCGGTTCCTTCCGGTCACGATCGACTCGGTGACAAAACAGCGCCACCTGCCAGAGATATGGTTTCTGGTGGACGACGGGTCGTCCGACGAGACGGCATCGATCATTGATGACGCGGCATCCCGCTACGATTGGATCCGGGCGGTACACCGGATGGACAGAGGGCAACGGCAGGCGGGGAGCGGAGTGATGGAAGCGTTTTACGAGGCATATGCGCAACTCGGGGATCAGCCATGGGATTTTCTGGTAAAGCTCGATGGCGACGTCTCCTTCGGTCCTGACTACTTCGAGAAATGTCTCGCAGTGTTCGCCAGTGATCCCCGCCTGGGAATCGGGAGCGGACTGATCTGCCTGCCCGGAACGGAAGAAAAGACGGCCGAGTACAACGATCCACCATTTCACGTAAGAGGGCCCGGGAAGATTTACCGGCGCGAGTGCTGGATGGATATTGGCGGCCTGGTCTCCGCCCCCGGTTGGGACACATTGGACCTTATCAAGGCAAACATGACTGGCTGGAAGACACGCACCTTTCAGGAAATCACTCTGGTCCACCATCGCCCGACCGGGGGAGCATACGGCGCGTGGTCAAACTGGACGAAGAATGGCATGGCTAACTACCTCGTCGGCTATCACCCGTTCTTTATGGTGGCGAAGTGTATGGCGCGTCTGTTTCAGCGCCCGTACGGAGTCGTCGCGCTGGGGCTTTTGTACGGATACTGTATGGGGTACATCCGCCGTGTGGCTCGGCCAGCGGACCCGAGTGTGATCCGCTATCTGCGTGAGCAGCAGATCCGCTGCTTGCTGGGGAAGACGAGTCTGTGGAAACAAGCCGCGGCATCCACATTGGAAGTGAATAGTTTGAGCGGCCAACGAGCGGGACGTACGTGAAGGCGGGGAGGAGGTACTCAGTGCTCAGTGCTCAGTGCTCAGAAGTCAGTAGACAGCCCCAGCCTCGCCATGCTCACCCGCTTTGATCTGCCGGTGCGCGGCTCTCA
>CBINJX010000362.1:0-5799 GCA_966251085.1 uncultured Verrucomicrobiales bacterium | reverse complement strand
TGACGAATGACGAATGACGAATGACGAATGACGAATGACGAATGACGAATGCGCGCAGCATCGCGGGAGGCCCTTCGGTCATTAGTGCTTCAGACTTCTTTCGACATTCGTCATTCGGATTTCGTCATTCCCCACCGGCGGTAGACAAAATGCGGATCTGTCGTACCATGCGCCCCGACTATGCGTACTTCCTTGTTCGCCTCCGTCCTGGTTTGCTCCGCCATTTTGTCCGCGCCGCTTACGCAGGTGCATGCCGTTGATACGGGTGCCCAGCCGATGGTTGCGGGGGCGGTGGACCTGAATTATCTCGTCCTGGAAGCGGTCCGCTCGATGCCGAATGGAGGCCAGTATGCGACGAACGGCTTCGCAAAGAATAAGCTGATCGAGGCGGTACGAGCGGATGAACGCGGTCTTTTCCTGAATCCGTCGGTGGCTCAGCCGAGTTTCTGCTCAGGTGCGACTTACCTGGTTCTCCTTCGCACCCTCGAACTCGTAGCCAAGAGGGGAGAGATCGGTCTGGATGCCGGTACCCTGATGGCGTTGGCAGTAAAGGGAGAGCGCGACGGCGAGGGAATCTGGGGGCGCTGGAATGCAAACGGCCCGGGAACGGCGCGCCTTTTTCATGAACTCGGCCTCGGCCGGAATTTTACCGACTATTCCAAGGCTCGTCCGGGCGACTTCATGAAGATTTTCTGGACCCAGGAGATCGGCAAGGCCGAGCGGGGTCACTCGGTGATTTACCTCGGAACCGAGACCGTGGACGGCAAGGAGTATGTGAAATTCTGGTCCAGCAACAAGCCGGGCGGATACGGCGTAAAAAGTGTGCCCAAGACGGAAGTTGCCCGAGCTATCTTCTCCCGCCTGGAAAAACCTGCAGCCATCACTAAGGCAGGTAAGCTTCCGTCATTGGATCGCTTCCTCGCGAGTCTCCTGACCAAGCGGAGCAGCATGAAGGAAGTCGAGCGCCTCTGCGGGCTTTAAAGCGCCTGAAATTTCAGTGTAGCGCGCTCGAACCGGTGAGCGTGGAATCCACGGGCGAATATGGCGAGTGGTAGCGAGTTCTTCGCGTTTAGAGCGAAGCTACCGCCTTGGAGGGAGCGGAGTGTGCCTGCGCAGTAGGCACTGCAGATTTACAGGCACGCACTCTTTGTACATGAGCGGAGGGCTGGAGCGGCGCTTTTCAGCGTAGCCGCGCCATCTCTTCATGTACGGGTTCTCGGGCCGCCCACTTTTCACCGCCTTCGTTCTCTTCTAAAGCGGTGCCGAGTCCCTCCCGCGACTGCGGGACCCACGATTTGCCTCCGTACTACATGTGCGCCCCGGTTATCCACGCCTGCGCACCACCACAAAAAAAACGGGGCGGTGGTGAACCGCCCCGTCTTAAATCTTACTTGCCTTTCCTGGTCACCCGGGAGGTTTCTTCCGGCACCATGTCCTGAACGTCTTTCTCAATCAGGGTGATGATGTAGTTGCTCAAGGAACGGCGGTCCTTCTTGGCTTTGATTTTTGCCAGTTCCAAGAGGTCTTCTGGGCACCGGAAAGCTGTATATTTGCTCATCGACATAGTTTAAACAAAGGTGTGGAGACTGCCTTAACTCATTCCCGTCTTCTTACAGGGGCGTGAAACAAAAGGCATGCGCACAAAAGCACAGCGTAGCCTTCCTTTCAAATGGCCCATCCACATTCTTTTTATCGCGCATCCGGGAAACGCTGGTTGTCAGGTGTGTAATGGGCTGTGGATCAGCGATCAACACGATGCGATAGAGGGTGTTAAACCTGATAACGGTTGATGCGTAAAGGGGGAAGAAGGCGTGCCTGAGGAGGAAAAGGAGTACTCAGACAGGTACGCCTTTCTCGAGCAGGGTGCAAAAATACTCCTGCTGCTCGCGGTGTCCACACGAGCATCTCTGTGCGTGCTCAGAAACTGAGCACCGAAGACTGAGTGCCGAGTACTCCTGTCTTCCTACGATGAACTTGCCTCAGAAGACGGCTTCCTGCTCAACAGGTGATCCTCAATCTCCTGCAGGATCTGCCGGGTAGGCTCGGTCTCGAATTTGTAGTCGTCCACGATAAATTGCCCCTGCCTGCCACCCAGTTGATACCGCACCTTGGCAATGCCCTTGGAGTCCCAGTGCTTTTTACCGATGCCAGTGATGGCGGAGAAGGGGACTCGGGTGCCTGCGGCGGTATAAACGGCCTCTTCGTCCGTGCGGAGTGTGCGGCGGATCTGAGTTGCCCAGTAGAGAAAAAGCACAATGCCGAGTGCATTACAGATCCCGGCATACACATACTGCCCGACAATCTGCTCTCGAGTGTAGAGTGTCTCCGGCTGCTTTTCGACCCATCCTCTACTCTTCGCATACTCGGGCCACTCTGGGAGGCGCCCCTCCTTTTTGTGATTCTCGTAGGCCTGATAACGCTCGTTGGATCGGGGATACCCAACTAGGCCGTCCCACCAGAACCATGCACCAAGAGCCAGGAAGAATACGGCTACGAAGAGCTTTTGTTTCTTCCAGATCGGGGCAATACGGGCTTCGGCGGGCATGGCGCGGGGAGTTAGCAGCGGGGAATTGGGCGTGTCCAGTATCTATTGGGTGCGGGGTGGACCAGAAGGAGAGTTGGACCGAGATGAATGTTACGATCGGGAGAGTTTCCCATTCGGGTAAGCTCTTCCTCCAGGCATTCTACGCGCCTGTGCTAGTATTAGCGCTAAGAAGGCAATCTCTTTGCGGTTTCAGCAGTGTCTCCGTGCCCTTGGATGCTGCTTCCGCGAAGAAATCTCGTGGACGCGATGATCCCTCTACGCTTGCTTACGCGCCATTCCTCCTATGTCCTTCCAGACCTGCGTTGTTGTCCTCGCAGTTTCCGCGGCAACCCTTCTCCCCGCGTTTTCTGCTGAGCCGTACGATCCAAATAACGACCCCCAACGCCCGATCGCAAAGACCGCCAGTCTTCCACCGGCGGAAACGGCGAAGGCACTCGAAGTGCCTCAGGGATTTAGTGTTCAACTGGTCGTGGGCGAGCCGGATGTCCATCAGCCGATCGCTTATACAACCGATGATCGCGGCCGCCTCTGGGTGCTCGAAAACAGCAACTATCCCGTCTGCCCAGGTGAGCCTCGCGACCGGATCTTGATTCTCGAGGATACAGATGGCGACGGGAAAGCGGACAAACAGAAGGTTTTCTACGATAAACTCACCTTTGCCTCCGGCATTCAAGTCGGCCATGGCGGAGTCTGGGTCGGTGCACCGCCGAATCTTCTCTTTTTTCCCGATAAAGACGGCGATGACAAACCGGACGCTGAGCCGGAGAAGTTGCTCGACGGCTGGGGCTGGGAGGACACCCACGAGACCCTGAACAATTTCACGTGGGGGCCGGACGGCTGGCTTTATGGAACGCAAGGCGTCTTCACGCATGCAAAGGTCGGCAAACCCGGGGCTCCTGATTCAGAGCGTGTGCCGATCAATGCTGGCGTGTGGCGTTTCCATCCCACCACGCGAAAGTTTGAGCGTTACTCCGAGGGCGGGAGCAACCAGTGGGGAATTGACTGGAACGATCATGGACAGGCTTTCTTTGCGGCCTGTGTAATCCCCCACATCTGGCAGGCTATTCAGGGCGGACGTTATCACCGGCAGGCGGGCAAACACTTCAACCCGCACACCTACGACGATATCAAGACGATCGGTAACTTCGAATACGAGAAGCGTGCGTATTGCGGAGCGATGATCTACCTCGGCGGACTTTTCCCAAAAGAGTTCCGAAACACCTTCTTTTTCAACGACATCCACATGAACAAAATGCGCAATGAGCGCATGGTTCGTTCCGGTTCCGGTTACAAGGCAGAACGGAACATCGATTTTGTAGTGTCGAAAGATCCGTGGTACCGCGGTCTGTCACCGCAGTATGGCCCAGATGGCGCGGTGTATCTGAACGACTGGTACGACAAGGTGCCCTGTCATCAACAGCGTGATTCGACCGATCGGACCAATGGTCGCATTTACAAGATCGTGTTCCAAGGGATGGAGAAGGTGCAGGATCTCGACCTGCAGAAGGCCCCCGATGCGGAACTCGTTTCCATGCAGCTTTCGCAGAATGAGTGGTTTGTCCGTCATGCCCGGCGGATCCTGCAGGAGAGGGGGCCGAAGCCGGAGGTGCATGCGGCTCTCGAAAAGATCCTGCGCGAGAATCCGGATGACACCCGTCAGCTCCGCGCACTTTGGGCGCTGCACTGCACGAAGGGCCTGACGGAAGAGATCGCGCTCGATCTCCTCTCGAGCAACAAAAGCGAGTATGTGCGCGGCTGGACGATCCAGCTGTTGTGTGAGGATGGTGCACCCTCTGCTTCTGTTCTCACAAAACTAGCCGACCTGGCAAAGAACGACGCATCGCCGCTCGTCCGTCTCTACATCGCGAGCGCCGCCCAGCGGATCCCGGTGGAAGAGCGCTGGCCGATCCTGACAGAGTTGGTTGCCCATACTGAGGATGCGAAGGATCATAACATTCCGCTGATGGTCTGGTACGCTGCCGAACCGGCAGTTGCGGCCGATCCGGCAAAGGCGGTGGAACTCCTCGCCGCCTGCCAGATTCCGAAAGTGCAGGAATTCATCGCCCGCCGCATGGCGTCGCTCGCAGCGCAGTAAACGTTGTCGTCAACGTAACCTATTGATCCCGGCGGTAGGGCGGTCGCGCCGCCGACCGCCGGGATAGCGTATTGATAGCCATCCGGCTTTCGAAAGAGGTGCCTCGCCCCAGCTCTCCTTTGGGTGAGTACAGGACAAATACAGATCCGCCCTTGCGCGGCTCTCAACTCCGAACTCTCAAACTCTCAACTGCCCCAATGAAACGTCTCTCCCTTTCCCTTTCCGCCGTGGCGCTCCTTGCAACTGGCAGCTTTGCACAGCAGGACAACACACAGAACATCCTCGGTCTGCTCACCAAGACTTTGGCAAAGGCTGAGGAACCGGGCACTCAGCTGAACGTTCTCCGTGGCATGAACGCCGCCCTCAAGGGCAAACGCGACGTTGCTGCGCCTGAAGGTTGGAATGAGTTGTACGAGAAGCTGAAGGCGAGCCCCAATCAGGAGGTCCGGCAGCAGGCACAGGCACTCGCTGCCACTTTCGGTGGGGGCAGCGCTCTTGCGGAACTTCGTGCGACACTCGCCGATTCCAAAGCACCGGCTGATGCACGGAAGCGGGCGCTCGAGTCACTGGTCTCAGCCAAGGATGCGGAGGCTGTGCTGGTATTGTTGAACCTAGTGAAGGAACCCAATCCCTATCGCGCAGCTGCAATCCGGGCACTGGCGACTTTCGACGACGCAAAGATCCCGACCACGATTATTGCCGCATATGGCCGGCTGAACTCGGATGAGAAGCGTGACGCACTCGGCACGCTTCTCGCCCGATTGCCGTGGGCGAAGGCGCTGATCGCGGCGATGGATCAGAAGACGGTGAGCCGATCCGATTTATCTGCGCCGCTTGCCCGACAGATGCAGGATTTCAAGGATCCGGCGATCAATGAATGGCTCTCGAAGAACTGGGGCACCGTTCGCGCATCTTCCGCGGACAAACAGAAGGAGATCGCTCATTACAAAACGTTCCTGACTCCTGCCAACTTCGAGACCGCGGATCCGCAGCGTGGGCGGACATTCTTTAATCAGACCTGCGCAGCCTGTCACATGATGTTCGGCATTGGAGGAAAGGTGGGGCCTGAACTCACCGGCGCCTACAACGACGTCGATTACCTGCTCCAGAACATCCTCGATCCGAATGCGCTCATCGGAAAGGACTACCAGCAGACGAT
>CBINJX010000361.1:0-5802 GCA_966251085.1 uncultured Verrucomicrobiales bacterium | reverse complement strand
TTCGAGAGACCGCGGCGCTCGCGGCTTTCATCCAGCCGTACATCGACATGCTGCAGGGTGAGTTCGCTACGCACGGAGCACAGGTCCCTGCCGACCTCATCAAGGCAGATGCCAAACATCCCGCGACGGAAGGGCTTCCGGACACCTGGAATTTAAAACAGGAGGAGATGTACCTGATCAAGAGCCACGACCGCGCCAAGGCCCGTGAACTCTGGTACATGAACCATCACCCGAACGAGAAGGACAAGGCTGGCTTCTTCCCGGTATCCTGGTGCCGCAAGGCCGGTGAAGGCCGTGTATTCTATACCTCTCTCGGTCACCGTGAAGATGTGTGGGATGCGGATCCCAATATGAAAGGCCGCATCAATCCCCCGGAGGTAGCTCAACAGTACCAGAAGCACATTCTCGGTGGAATCAAGTGGGCACTCGGAATCGTTGACGGCAGCGCGGAACCGAATCCGGAAGTGAAGTAAACTTCTCCCATCAAACCTCCCAAACAGATGAAAAAACTCGCACTTACCTTCGCAGCGATTGCAACTGCGGCACTTCAGGCGTTCGCAGCCGATGATGCCGGTTTCAAACCGCTCTTCAATGGCAAGGATTTATCCGGATGGCACGTCCGGAATGAAAAGAGCAAAAACGCCTGGAAAGTATCCGATGGTGTCCTGAAGAACGATCTCGAGAAGGGCCAGCATGGCGTCGATCTCGTGACCGATCAGAAATATTGGAATTTCATCGTCCGCTACGAATACATGGTCCCGGAGGGTTCGAACTCCGGGTTCTATCTTCGCGGCCGTCATGAACTCCAGATCCTCGGGCAGAAGGATCCAGCGCCGAAAAAGAACGGCGATACGTCGATCTACAACTTCAAAGCTCCCGATGTGTACGCCTCAAAGCCTCCGGGTGAGTGGAACACCGTCGAGGCGACGATTGTCGGCAACAAGATCACCATGGTCGTGAACGGCAAGAAGGTGCATGACAATGTCGAGTGCAATGTCGCCACCGGCAGCGAACTGGACAGGAAGGTGAACGAACCCGGCTCGATCTTCCTCCAGGGAGATCATGGGGTGGTTTCCTTCCGGAATATGCAGATCAAGGAACTGCCGAAAGAGTAAGCAGGCGATCTGACGATATCTGAAAAAGGCGCGCTCCGGTCTCGGGGCGCGCCTTTTTGTTTCTGTAGTAAATCCGGTGTCACAAAGAAACCAGGCGATAGGGCGATCACGCCGTCGATCGCCGGGTTTCTCACTGTGGATTCACTACTTCAGCCATTTATCCGCGTAATCCAGCCATGCATTCCAATCGACCTTGGTTGTTGAGTGCTTTCCCGCACGAATAAAATAACCGAGACGACTGTTCACCAGCGTGCCGATTTCCGGCATCTGTGTCGCTTCGATGCCCTCTCCCGTTACAAGGCGGTACACCGGATCCGCGGCCCGCAGCATGTCGAACTGCCCTGCCGGATTTGCCCAGATATCTTCCGTTGCATTTGAAAGGAGCACGGGACGCGGCGCACAAAGTGCGATCAGCGCATGATGATCGTACGGCAGTTTATCAGGAGCGTCGTTGAATGCTTTGAAGTTGCCGCAGAACCAGTGCGGGAAGTTTTTGTTGATGACGGCGATCGTTTCGGCTTTCGGACGCCCATTTGATTGAGGCTGAGCGAGCTCTGGGGCGACGCGAGCGGGAGCGGTTCCTCCGCATCCGGCCTGGCTTGGGATTACCATCGCGATTCGGTCATCGCATGCAGTAGCGAGCAGAGCGGTTTTGCCGTTCCGGGAATGTCCCACGACCGCGATACGCTTCGGATCAATAGCCGGGTCTTCGACAAGGAAATCGACCGCGCGGTGAATGCACCAGGCCCAGACGGCGATCGTACCTGCATCGCTCGCTCCACGCTCTTCTTTACCCTCAGGGCGGAACTTCCTGAGCCCCTCTTCCGCGAGCTTCGGGTCATCGGAGACCACATCACCGTTGAAGAACGTGGCAACAGCATAGCCGCGATCAATCGACTCCTCGATATTCCAGCTCTCCTGCTGTGTACCACGATCTTTTTCGTCCGCCCGATGATCGGGACCACCCCGGCGTGTCGGCATCCAAACTTCGGGCAGACGCACCTTGGGATCCTTCGTGAGTGTGTGGTTGCCGGAGAAGTTCAGCCCCACAAACACCGGTGCAGGACTTTTACGCGCGTTTGGAGTTACGAGAAGCAGCTGGATGGCCCCCTCAGGTTTTCCCCAAGTGAGCTGAACTTCACGGAGTGTCGCCTTTCCTCCGTATGCCTGCTGGTCCTCGTGAAGGACTTTTGCATTCACTTTCCCTGGGTCGGGAGGAAGCGTCCCGTATTCGTAATGCTGCACGAGTGCCAATAGCTCCGCCCGACGAGTCTGGAACCACTGATCTTTGCTGGTGACCCGATCGCCGGATGCAGTCACCAACGGATCGGGAAGATCCTTCTGAACCGGAAGATCCTTCGGTTCTGGGAATGTTGCGGCTGAGGACGCGACCTGTGAGGCAAGAAGCATGGCGAGGGGGAACAGTTTTGTAGGGAGGTTCATGGAGGTTTCGCTCTTTTGCGTTCTCTGCGCTCCCAACGCCAGCGACATTTTTGGAACTGGCAACCGGTGGCTCTCTGCTGCGCGGCGGCGGTTCCGTCTTGCACCTGCGTAAACGCCTGCAAAAACCTTGCAGCCTCCCTGTTATGAAAGAGTTCCGCCTGAACCGTCTATTTCACCCCCGCTCCCGCCGCTGTTTCGATGTCGCTGTGGACCACGGATTTTTCAACGAACGCAGCTTTCTCAGCGGCATCGAGAATTTGCAGGCGGCCGTGCAGACTCTCGTCAGCGCAGCGCCAGATGCAATCCAGCTTACCGTTGGCCAGGCCGCTCTCCTTCAGTCGATTCCCGGAAAGGAAAAGCCAGCATTGGTTCTCCGTACGGATGTCGCGAATGTCTATGGGCGCGACCTTCCGAAACACCTCTTTTCGCGGATGATCGAGAACGCGGTCGAGCAGGCACTTCGCCTCGATGCCGCGTGCGTTGTTGTAAACCTCTTCCAGATCCCTGGTGCGCCCGAGGTCACTGATCAATGCATCCAGAACATCTGCAAGCTCAAGCCGAAGTGCGATCGATATGCGATGCCGCTCATGATTGAGCCGCTCGTCTTCCGGCCGAATAATGAGGCGGGCGGATACATGGTGGATGGCGATCTGGAGAAGATCCTTCCGCTGGTTCGCCAAGCTGTGGAACTCGGGGCGGATATCATCAAGGCCGATCCCACCGATGATGTTTCCGTCTATCACCGTGTCACCGGCATAGCTGGACGCATCCCTGTGCTGGTACGCGGTGGTGGCAAAGCTGCCGACCACGAGATCCTTTCACGCACGGAGAAGCTAATGAAACAGGGCGCCGCAGGTATCGTCTATGGCCGGAACATCATCCAGCATCACGATCCAGCCGGTATGACAAAAGCATTGATGGCGATCGTGCATGACAATGCCACGGCTGCCGAAGCCGCTCAATGTATCCGCCCCTCAAACATCATAGCATGAAGAAGCTGAAGCTCGGGATAATTGGCGGCGGCCTCATGGGCCGCGAGGTGGCAAGTGCACTCGGGCGCTGGTTCGCGCTTACAGATATGCCCGCTCGGCTGGAACTCGCGGCCGTATGCGATGTACAGGAGGCAGTGCGGGAATGGTTTCGGCAGATTCCCACGGTGCAACTTCTCACGGGGGATTATCATGAGTTGCTGCGTAGCGACGTAGACCTGGTCTATGTCGCCGTACCACATCATCTCCACGAGCAAATCTATCTGGATGTGCTCCGTGCGGGTAAAGATCTCCTTGCAGAGAAACCGTTCGGAATCGATCTGAGTGCAGCGAGTAAGATTCGCGATGCGGCACAGGAGCTGGGACGGTTTGTGCGTTGCTCGTCGGAGTTCCCATTTCTTCCCGGAGTACAGCGTGTCTGGAGATATTTACGGAGTGTGGATCTCGGTCATCTTCTGGAGATTCGTTCCGGCTTCTGGCACGCAAGCGATCTCGATCCGACTAAGCCGATCAACTGGAAACGCCAGAACAGGTTTTGCGGAGAGATCGGGGTGATGGGCGATCTCGGCATGCACACGGTCCACCTCCCCTTCCGGGTCGGATTTAAACCACGGCGTGTCTTCGCGCAGCTCCAGAAAGTCTATACCGAGCGCCCTGATGGAAAGGGCGGTACGGCAGCATGCGATACTTGGGACAATGCAATGCTGCACTGCGAAGTGGAGCATCAGGATGCACTGATTCCAATGCGGATTGAGACAAAGCGTTTGGCACCGGGAGAGATGAATACATGGTTCGTCGAGGTGCTTGGAACTGAGGGGGGCGTTCGCTTTTCAACGAAGGAGCCAAAGACCCTCTGGACCTTTGAGCGTCGCGGCAGTGAGCAAGTCTGGGAGCGCAGCGATGTCGGCTACGGCTCCAGCGCCTTTGCAAGCGTTACAGGTGGAATCTTCGAAGCCGGATTTCCCGACTGCTTTCTGCAGATGTGGGGCGCGTTTGTGGCTGAGCGTGAAGGAACGCTTGGTGATCGATTCGGATGCGTAACGCCTGACGAGGCAGTGCGGTCGCATGAACTCTTTGCAGCAGCATTGCGCTCACATACCGAGCAGCGTTCCGTCGAGCTTCCGTGATTGATCAGAGCTTGTAGCAACGTTGCGTTTCTGGCCTTTCTCTCGCCCCATCCTCTCCCAAAACACTCTCCCATTCCCCACATGACTTCCCGTTCAGGAATACTCGCCGGCGGCAACTGGATCGTCGATTCCGTCAAGATCATCGACACCTTCCCCCAGCAAGATGCCTTGGCGAACATTCTTTCAACGACCAAGGGCACAGGCGGCTCCCCATTCAATCTGCTGATGGATATCGCCATCATGGGCGCATCCTTCCCTCTCGCTGCGGTGGGCTTGGTTGGCAACGATGAGAACGGACGCTGGATTCTGGAGCAGTGTAAGTCCCGAGGGATCGATACGGCTGCACTCCAGTGTACATCCAATGCACCGACGTCCTACACGGACGTGATGACCGTCCAATCCACGGGACGTCGGACGTTCTTTCACGCGCGCGGCGCAAATGCACTGCTGGATAGCGAACACTTCGATTTTGATCGCACGAACGCACGGATCTTCCACCTCGGATATCTGCTGCTCCTCGATCGCATGGACAGCCCACACCCGGAATTTGGAACGATTGCCGCTGAGGTGCTCTCACGTGCGCAGGCAGCGGGGCTCAAGACATCGATCGATCTGGTGAGCGAGGATAGTGATCGGTTCGAAAAAGTCGTCCTTCCCGCCCTGAAGCACGTGGACTACTGCATCATGAACGAGTTCGAAGCGGAACGCGTGACGCACAAAGAGATCCGCCGCGGGGATTCCCTTGACCGCTCGGCTCTGCAGGAGGCAATGCAAGTTCTTCTCTCAGCAGGTGTCCGTGAACGTGTGGTCGTGCATTTTCCAGAGGGCGCCTGCGCTCTTGGGCACGATGGCGTGCTACATCAGCACGGCAGCGTGAAGCTCCCGGCAGATTATATCAAAGGAGCCGCCGGAGCCGGCGATGCGTTTACAGCTGGCGTGCTGCACGGATGGCATGAGTCACAGCCAATTACGGATGCCCTGCGCGCAGGCGTATGCGCTGCTGCAGCCAACCTGAGTGATGAGACATGTACGGGAGGCATGCGCTCGATGAAGGAGTGTTTGGCACTCGGTGAGCGGTACGGGTTCCGGGAATAGCGTCCGCGGATTTCGCAATCACGAGCGCAGCGT
>CBINJX010000360.1:0-5804 GCA_966251085.1 uncultured Verrucomicrobiales bacterium | reverse complement strand
GGCCACTCGGTGAGCAGCATGGTGGGCGTACTGGCTTCAATCCAGCAGCCGGAACGGTTTGCGCAGTTGATTCTTGTCGGGCCTTCTCCTCGTTACATCAATGATGATGGGTATGTGGGCGGGTTCGAACGCGCGGACATCGAAGGACTTCTCGATACGATGGAGCGCAATTATATCGGCTGGGCGAGTTTCCTGGCACCGACGATCATGAAGAATGCGGATCGGCCGGAGCTGAGCCGAGAACTGGAGGAGAGCTTTTGTTCAACGGATCCGGAGATCGCGAGGCGCTTTGCCGAGGCGACGTTCTTTGCTGATAACCGGGAGGACCTACCGAAGGTGACCGTGCCATCGCTCATCATGCAGTGCTCGGAGGATGTCATCGCACCCTTTGAAGTCGGGGAATATCTCCATCGGAACCTTGCGGGGAGCACCCTGCGGGTAATGGAAGCGACAGGCCATTGCCCCCATATGAGTCATCCGGACGAGACGATCCGGATCATGAAGGAATATCTGGCTGAAGGCAGCTTGAGCAGGAGCGGTCATGTCTTGGTGAACGCCTGATGGAGGATCTACTCAACAACGCTCCGTGTGGCTTCCTTACATTCTCGGATGACGGTGCAATTCATGCGATCAACGCGACGCTTCTTGCCATGCTCGGTTACGAGCGTGCCGAGGTAGAGGGGCGCCATGTTCAGAGCGTACTTTCCGTAGGAGGACGTCTCTTTTACCAGACCCACCTGTTTCCGCTGCTCAAAATGCACCGGCAGGTGGAGGAGATCTACATCTCGCTTCGCACAAAGGACGGCGCCGATATGCCTGTGCTCGTGAACGCCAGAAGGACGGACCGCGATGGAATGACTGTGAACGATTGTGTCTTCGTGCGGATGCGCCAACGGGGTGTTTTTGAGGAGGAACTCCTGAAGGCCAAGAAAGCGGCGCAAAAGGCGAATAAGGCAAAGGATGAGTTTCTCGCGGCGCTGAGCCATGAGTTGCGCACGCCCTTGAGCCCGGTGCTGATGTTGTCCACCGTCATGGAACTGGATGCTTCGTTGCCTCCGGAGGTCAGAGAACAGGCGGGAGTCATTCGCCGAAATACCGAATTGGAGGCGCGACTGATCGATGATTTGCTCGACCTTACCCGGATCGCTCACGGGAAGCTGAAGCTGGTTCCGTCGACCGTCGATATCCACGCGCTGCTCAGCCAGACCGAAGAAATCGTGCTGAGTGAAAGCCGCGGAAAACGCGTGGAAGTCCACTTCTTCAAGGAGGCGACGGCGCATCATGTGCAGGGCGATCAGGCCAGACTGCAGCAGGTGCTCTGGAACGTGATCAAGAACGCCATCAAGTTCACGCCGTCCGGCAAGGATGTTCGCGTCTATTCCGAGAATACGTCACCGGATCGTATCCGGATTCGGGTGGTGGATTCCGGAATCGGAATTGCACCCGAGGCTCTGCCCCGCATTTTCAATGCTTTCGAACAGGGCGGAGTCTCCACTCAACGCTTCGGCGGACTAGGGCTCGGTCTGGCGATCACCAAGGCCATCGTTGATATGCACGGCGGATCGATCCGGGCCGAAAGTCAGGGCAAGGGTTGCGGCGCGACGTTTACCGTTGAATTCAATACCGTCCCCGCGCCACTGCCTCTGCCCGAAGTCGTTGCTTCCACATCAATCGTCCCCGCTGGTAAACTCCGCATCCTGCTCGTTGAGGATCACGACTCTACTCGCGACGTGCTCACTCGTATCCTGAAGCGCTCGGGCTATGAGGTGGAAGCTGCCGGAACGGGAGGGGAGGCGCTCGAGCTCGCTCACTCCACAGGCCCCTTTGATGCGGTCGTGAGTGATCTGGGGCTTCCGGATCAGAGCGGATTCGATCTGATGCGTACGCTCAAGGCCAAGTACAACCTGCCGGGCATTGCGTTGAGCGGATATGGAATGGAGGAGGATTTGCGAAAGGCGAAGGCAGCCGGCTTTACCGCACATCTGGTAAAGCCGGTGCCGTACGATCAGCTTCGCAGCTTGCTGGAGCAGATTGCCTCCGGGACGCTCGCCTGAGTGCAGGTTTACCGTAACGTCCCGGAGGGGTTCTTCTGCGGTGCCCAACAGCGGATGTTAAGCACTCAATTTATCGTTCCTCAGGCAGTGAGGTGAGTTCAGGTTGCGAGTCCGGCGTCTGGCCTTCCTTGTCATTGAGAGGAGGAGCCAGGGGGTCTTTGCTTGCGCTCCATAATGAGCCGGCCACCGAAGCGCCAAGAAGGGCCGCGATGACACCCAGAGAGACAGCGGTAGGGATCTTGTAGATGTCCACGATCATCATCTTGATGCCGACAAACACCAGGATGGCGGAGAGACCGAAGTGGAGCAGGTGGAACTTCTGCATGAACCCTGCGAGCGCAAAATAGAGCGAGCGCAGCCCCATGATCGCCATGACGTTGGAGGTATAGACGATGAACGGATCCTGCGAGATCGCGAGGAT
The DNA here is from genome assembly GCA_966251085.1 of uncultured Verrucomicrobiales bacterium. GTDB lineage: Bacteria > Verrucomicrobiota > Verrucomicrobiia > Chthoniobacterales > Chthoniobacteraceae > CBINJX01. The sequence continues at coordinate 3,329 of CBINJX010000360.1, read as the reverse complement.
CGCCGGGATGCTATCAACGGCAAAGATCAGGTCACTCCATTCCACAAATATCAGTACGACAAACAGAGGTGTGACCATCCACTTGCCCGCTTGTTTCACGAGGAAGTGCTGCCCGTGATCACCGTTCGCGACTGGCAACCAGCGGCGCATGAGCTTGAGCACCGGATTGTGTTCCGGGTCGATCTGCTGACCGTGAGACATCCACATCTTGATGCCCGAGCCGATGAGCAGCACGCCGAAGACATAGATCAGCCAATGGAACTTCGCCATTAGGGCTACCCCGGCAAAGATCAGGATCGCGCGCATGATCAACGCGCCCAGTACACCCCAGAACAAAATGCGGTGCTGATACTGCGCGGGAATGTGGAAGTACGAGAAGAGCAGCGCGAAGACGAAGACGTTATCCACGCTCAGGCTCTTCTCGACGAGATAGCCTGTGAGGAACTCGAGCGCGGCTTTGTCTCGCGTCGCCTCCGTGTACGGCCCGAACCAGCCCATCCAGATGCCGAGGTTGAAGAGGAGCGCGAGGCTGATCCAGACACCGCTCCAGGTAAGCGCCTCGCGCATTTTTACCTGATGCGCTTTGCGATGAAATACCCCCAGGTCCAGCGCCAGCATGCCTAGGACGAAGAGGTTGAATAGAATCCACCAAGTGGTTTCTGAAGTCATTTACGATCGGCCCCGAAAGGCCAGTGTGTGTTGTTGTTGGGTGTCGATTAACTAACAGGTGAGTATTTAGCGGGTGTGTGGCTTTGCCGGGGAGATCATGGCCCAGTTGAGATGCAAAGCGTGGGCGAGCTTTTCGAATGCCTCGGAGTGCCGGGCTATCACGGCGGCAGCAACTGCAGCGTCATCGCTGTAGCCAATTGCACCCAGCGAATCGGGGATCAGGTCAATGGCCCGGTGAAAGTACTGGAGCGCAAAGGCGGCTTCCAAAGTCGCAGTGCAGGGGAGATCATAATACAGCGGGTTCTGCAGCACCGATTCCTCTACAACATCTGCAAGGAACGCCAGCTGCGCGCCCGCCTGCGGAAGCCCTACATCCTCCAGTTCCTGTAACTTCTCACGGATGTCTGGCATCTCGCAGACGAGTAGAGCCAAAATACGAGGAGTGATGCGTGTAGTACCGTGTTCAATGAATTCCGCAAACTCCGGGTCCTCGGCCAGCACGCCGGATTGAGCGGAGATGCGCAAGCAGACCTCATGGGCAGGATGCTTGGCCATGGGAGACATCAGCGGGTCAATATTGTTCTTCATGCGTTGAATGACGCAGACGCTACGCGGAAACGGATAATTAGGCTCTGACGCATTTTGGATTGAACCGTTAACCTGCGCCTAAGTGTTTGGGGGATGGGTGGCGCCAGAGTAGGGTAGGCTTCCAACCTGTCTGCTATGCTCCCAGCAACACTCGCGACAGCTGGCCTCCCTCGACGGTGAATACTCCTCACAAGCGCACGAGAGGGAGAGCGGAAACCTTGGAATGCAGTGTTCCTCAGGTGCGCAGTGCAGAAAAGCGTGGGAGCGTGGGAGCGTGTGACAGAGTGGTGTCCACCTCGCTCAGGCTGGAAGCCCGGGTCACTCTGCGCTGTTTTTCGTTGTACGCGCGGCTTGCAGGAGGTCCCTTCACCCTCTTGATTCCAGAAGCTTGTTGGAAATCGCGAAATGGGGAATGAATCAGCCGTGAGGCTTCCGGCAATTAGATGAACTCCGACGTGGTTTCAGGTTGCGGCGGGCGCTTTCGCGACAATCTTCAACCGCCTTGAAACGCAAACACTTCGAACTGGTAATCCTCTGCGCGGTTGCGCTGATTGTTCCCGCGGTCGTCGGGCGCACGATGATTCGGAAAGAGGCGTTCGATCCGAGGCCGCTGGAGTCCTTGCAGGCGAAGCCTCCCGCATATGTCTTCATCGGCGACTCCATGGCACGAAGCCGGATCGATATCCCGCAGTTCGAGCGCCTGACGGGTGAACCGGTGGGCGATCTGATCCAGAACGGCAGCGCGTCAGCCCGTTGGTACCTGTTCTTCAAGAACTATCTCATCGCTTCCGGCGCTCGCCCGAAGCTGACCTTCATCTTCTTTCGCGACACGGTTCTCACCGAGCCGGAACATCGGACAGATGGTAAATACCGGCGGGAATTAGAGGAGGCGATGCACGAGAAGGAGGTGGTTCTGGAGAAGGTGCTCACGACCGGAGCGATGATGTCTAAAGAAGAGGCTCAGGAATTGATCGAAGAGATCTACCCCGTGCAACAGCGTCAGGTGGCGGTTCGCGAGAAGATCGAGGAGCGGCTGCTCCAAATGGCGAGCTTCACAATGAGCCGGGATGGATTGCGAAAGCGGCTGAATGAGACCTTCGGGATGTCCAAACTGCGTGACGATGTGCCGTCTGATCTCGCGAGCGAGGAGAAGGATGATCTCAGGAAGTTTGATTCCTCCCCGGATGCTTCTTTCCTCCCGCATCTTCTTGCCCTCGCAAAGGAGCATCAGGTGAAGCTTTGTTTTGTCCGGGTGAAGCGCTCGGAAGAGCGCGATGAAAAGTGGCTGAACCAATACATCACGGATCTGCGTGCGTATCTCGAGGTTAACGGGGCCTTGTATTACGATGAGACGGCAGACGCGGGGATCACACCTGAGATGTTTGGTGACGGGGATCACATCGACAGGAAATTCCGTCCGTTCACGACGGAGCGTTTCTACAACGGGATCAAGGGACTGCTGCCATGATCTTCCATAGCCTCGACTACCTCCTCTTTTTCGTCGCGGTTTTTGCGCTTTACTGGAGCCTCGGCCGTGTGTTGCAGAATGCGCTGCTTCTGGCGGCGAGTTACTTTTTCTACGGGTACATTCACCCGTGGTTTTTGATTCCGCTGATCGCCGTTACGCTCACCGATTTTATCTGCGGCATCGGGATCGAGCGGTACCCGCAATGGAAAAAGGCTATCCTGGGAGTGAGCCTCACCACGAGCCTCGGGATGCTCTGCGTCTTCAAGTATGCAGGTTTCTTCGTGGAGAACGTGCGTGCGGCGCTGGTGGGCCTTGGACTTCCGTCCTTCACTGCACATCTCGAGATCCTGCTGCCGGTGGGGATCTCGTTTTATACGTTTCAGTCTGTCGGCTACATCGTCGATGTCTATCGCGGACAGAGCCGCGCCTGCCGCAACCTGCTCGAGTACGCGCTCTACATCTGCTTTTTCCCGCAGCTCGTTGCAGGTCCGATCGAGCGCGCTTCGCGGCTCATCGGACAGTTTCAGAAACCTCGCTCAATCGATGTGGATCGAGCGCAGAGTGCGCTTCTGCTGATTCTATGGGGTGTATTCAAGAAGCTGGC
>CBINJX010000359.1:0-5817 GCA_966251085.1 uncultured Verrucomicrobiales bacterium | reverse complement strand
GTCGTTTATGCATTGTCTGCCACTGGGTTGCTTGCAGTCCCATCACCACGACAAAGACAACAGCAAGGAGAGAGGCAACGGTGCTCCGCAGCCGAAGAATTCTACCGGCATTCAGGCCTTGAGCCATTCGCATTTCCAGCCATGCGAACATTAGGAATGGCGCAGTGAATACAACGACAAATCGCCTGTAATCGAGCGCCTTCGCCCAACGCTCCGGGGCACTCGCCCAGAAGATCCAGATCAGGGAACCGGCGAGCGCGCATCCCAGAGTGATGCGCCCGTATTTCTCAAGTTTTTCCGGATCGAGGCGATGCAACCAAAACAGTAGACATCCAGCCGCAGTCATGAAAAGGAGCCCTGCCAGAGGCAGTCCTGCAACCCCCTGCTTCCAGCAGGCCCACGCCGCCCAGAATCCGAACTCCGAAACCGCATACGGATCAGGCAACAGGATAATCTTGAAGAACGCCACCACGGTAAGAACCGTCATGACAATTCCACGCACGATGAATGTGCGACGGCGTTCCCCGGCGGCCTCGTAAGCAAGCAATCCCATCACAGCGGCGGCACCGCCGAGAAGCAGCATTCCAATTGGATGTGACAGCTGGAAAATCGCGAGCGCACCGAGGACAATTCGCCGAGGCATTGTGAGTGGCATCATCAGCCCCAGAAACAACGGCCAGAAAAGGTGCAGCTGAAAAATGCTGTCATTGATGATGAATACCTGCCCCGGCAGCATGACCGTCGTGGTACCGAAGGCCGCCCAGAGAAGAAGGTGAGGTGCATGTTTGCGGACCAGCCACCAGCTCAATCCGAATCCGATTGCCGGAGCCATGCAGTACGGCAGACCATATACGAAACGCAGAAGTCCGAGATCCTGCGTCATGGTACTCATCCAGAGCACCGGTTGCCACACGACCCAAGAGTGAAAACGCGTGTGGTGGAAATAGGCGCGCTGCTCGATCAACGTGAAGCAGAACTGGTAGGCGCCATCCCAGATCATGCTCAGATCCGACCAACAGATCCAAAGTCCCCCAAGGATCAACAACGCAGCAACAACCGATATGGCACGATTCGACATGACGCCGGGGTGATTAGCCGCGTCTGCGGGGCGAGTCGAGCCTTCGTAGCGCCTGCCATCCATGGATGTGGAGGCGGCTCTCTGCCGAGTTCCACGAGGCAGGTGCCGCCTCTGATCCTCGGTGCGGGTGGAGGGTGGTGGATGATCCGTTCACAATTCACGCTGAGGCTCCGCAGCACCCCGCCTCCTTCGCCTTGCCGCAAAGATAGAGGCGGCACCTGCGTCGTGGAACTCCGCAGAGAGCCGCCTCTACACAGGCATATTATAAGAAGCTCAGCCCACCACCGGCCTTTGCCACGGCTGACGGTATGGCCGGCTCAGGAGTCGAGTCGCTTCGTCGTCTCCCGTCACGATCCTCTTCTGTGGGTCGTAGCTGAGCGGGCGGCCGAGCTGCATGGCGGTGTTTGCGAGGATGCAGCTCGCGGTGGAAATGTGCCCCTCCTCGACGTCGGCGATTGGACGTCCGCGCTTCTCGACCGCTGCGAGAAAGTCGAGCATGTGCAGGCGGGTGGCGGGAGCGGCGTTCAGCTCGATGTCCTTTTCCGTCATATCTTCAGGGTATTTCTCCCGCTCGAAGACGCAGTCGAAGTGGATCTTCTGTGCATTCTTATCATGCGGAATGAAGTCAGCGCGCATTGTGCTCGCCTTAAGCACACCCTTTTCACCGTAGATGAAAAGCGCCCATGGATAATCCGGATCAGTCGGTGCGCCCCAGGTGCGGTGCTGCCATACACAGTTGAGCCCGTCGTACTCGAACGTGGCGGTCTGCGTGTCGGTGATGTTCGACTTGCCTTCCTTCTGCACAAAAATACCGCCGGAAGAGGTGATGCGCTTCGGCCAGCCGAGGTCCAGCATCCAGCGCGCTGTATCGTACATGTGCACGCACATATCGCCCACGATACCGTTGCCGTACTCCATGAAGGTCCGCCACCAGCGGCGATGCGGGAGTCCATCGTAGGGCCGTAATGGCGCGGGTCCGGTCCACATCTCGTAGTCAAGATACTCGGGAACCGTCTGCTCCGGAGGGTTCCCATTCGCGCGCATGTGGAAGTAGCAGCACATGTCCACATGCCCGATCTTCCCTAGCAGGCCGGCGTCAATGACCTTCTTCTTGGCCTCGATCAGATGCGGGGTGCTCTTGCGCTGCGTTCCAATTTGCACCACACGCTGGTGTTTGCGGGCGGCAGCGAGGATCGCCTCACCTTCCATCACGTCCACGCTGATCGGCTTCTGCAGATAGACATCAGCGCCCGCCTCAATCGAGTGAATCGCCTGGGGCGCATGCCAGTGATCCGGGGAGCCGATAACCACAATATCGAGATCCTTTTCCGCCAGCATCTGGCGGTAGTCGCCATAAGTCCGCGGAGTTTTCTTCGAAGGATGCCGCTGGCTGATCAACTCCACCGCACCGGCCAGCATCTGCTTATCGGGATCGGCAATGGAGACGACCTCCACCGGAGCGACCTGGATCAGGCGGCAGACATCGCTCTTCCCATACCATCCGGCACCGATCAGACCGACGCGTTTTGGCTTTTGATTGACGAGATCTACTCCGTACGCACCGAGAGCAGAGTATGCGAGTGAGGCAGAGGCAGCCTGGAGGAAACGACGACGCGAGATATGAATGCTCATAAGGGGTAGCGCATCGTTGCGCGTTCCCGCATGAACCACAAGGCTACGCAGCAGGCACCGGCACCGAGAAAGTCGCGTGGAGGATGCGCGCGAGCTGCTCGGCATCCGTCTCATCAAACGCCGCGAACTCGGTGGAATCCACATCCAGAACAGCAATCAACGCTCCATTCTCATCGAACACAGGGAGAACAATCTCGCTGTTCGAACGACTGTCGCACACGATGTGCCCGGGGAAAGCATGGACATCGGGCACGATCTGCACCTGCCGAGTGGCTGCAGCGGTCCCACATACCCCTTTCCCGAATCGGATACGCAAACATCCGAGTGTCCCCTGGTACGGCCCCACAACCAGTTCGTTCGGTTTTTCAAGATCGACCACGTAGAAACCGGTCCAGAAGAAGGTCTCGAAAGCGTCATTTAATATCGACGCCACCGTAGCCATGCGAGCCACCCGATTAGGTTCCCCTTCGAGAACGGCAGCGATCTCCCGTGCGACGACTACGTAGCGGCCAAGTTTGTCGGCAGGGCGGTCCGTATTCGGATGGTAGCTCATTGTGTCGGTGCTATTGAATCGGAGAGATCGTATCGGCAAGGACAGAAACGGGGCCGGGCCACGAATATGAATTGCCTGACTCATGAATCGGCTGATCGAGAAGCTCACCTTTGCACCGGATCTTACCCGCGGATTGCGGGGTGGAATTGCGTTCTCGGTTGCGCTGCTGATTTGTTTTCAACTGGGAGTTCCCGTCGCAGCGCAGTTCGTTGCAACCACCGCCCTGAACCTGAGTCTGGTTCAACTCCGCGGGGCCTATCACATCCGGGGTGCGGTCCTGGGAGGCATGCTCCTTGTCCTCACGGGAGCCGCGTTCCTGGGAGCAAGCACCGCAGGAAACACTGCGGCAGCCGTTGCTGGAATCGGGGGGCTGGCACTTCTCAGCGGATGGTGGAGGCAGATTAGCCCCAATTACGGCACCCCACTCAGTATTGGTTCCGCATTGTTGTTTCTCCTCGCGCTGGAAGGCCCCTCCCACGGAGCGACTCCTGCGCAAGTTGCGGAATGGACCGCACTGGGTGGAGCGGGAGCCGCAATCCTGCACCTTGGTCTCTGGCTCTTCCGGCCCGAGCATGCCCTCAGGCACAGCGTAGCCGAAGCGTGGGTGGCAGCCTCGGATCTCTTTCTCGCTCTGCGCCCGACTCCACACGGCGAGGTTTCCACGGAACGTCATTTGAAACAACACCGCGCACTCCGGGAAACATTGGATCGTACGACAGCAGCACTGGCGGCTGCAGACTCGAAAGCACGGGCGCCGCTTATTTCGCATCTGAATCACATGCGCCACGAGGCGGCCCATTTCTCGATGCAGGTCGTCGCTTTTCAGGATGCCGTTGAACCGCTTCTATCGACACCCGAGTTCAGCCGACACGGGCCCGTGCTCGATTCGCTCATGACGGAATTTGCGAACTTGGCTCGCGCTATTGCCGTCGCGCTGGTCAGCCGACGTCGGGAACACCTTGGTATCGCTGAGGCACGTGCGCAGACTTGTGACCGCTTCATTCAACTTTTGTGCGAGCAACTATCGGCTCTCGGGAATACTCACAGTCCCGCTCCTCATGCCTTGCGACTTCTGCAAGCAATCAGGACCGAGCTCTTGAGCATCCGCGAGGCACTCGCAGGGACACGTGAGCCAGCGACCACAGCCAGGCTTCCATTTTTTGCCCTTTCCGAGGCCGACGAGCGGTCTATCCGCCGGTTGGCAGGAGGTCTCCACACCGCACGGTTGACGCCAGATCCCGTGCTAATGCGGTACTCGCTAAGAATGGCCGTGCTTTCGATGCTGGTTGTGGCCGCTTACATGGCGTTTAACATTCCCCATGGAAACTGGATGGCTCTCGCAATAATCGTCGTCCTGCAGCCAGACTATGGATCGACCCGCCAGAGAGCGTTTCAACGCGTCGGCGGGACGTTCGCCGGCGGTCTACTGGGAGGGGCCATTGCAGCCAGTCCGGTACCACAGTGGTCTTTGGGTGCCCTTGCAGGTGGAATGGCCTTCGGTTTCGCGTACTTCCTGCGGCGAAGTTACGCCACGGCTGTTTTCTTTGTCACTGTCATGCTGGTGCTGATCACCGGGCTCCACATGCCGGTGCATCTGGACTTCGCAATTTCGCGCCTCCTCTCGAATCTGATTGGCGCCACCGTGGCATTAGTCGCAGCACTCTACTTCTGGCCGAGTTGGGAACGGGAGAAACTTCCGGATCTGCTCTCCAAAGCCATTCGAGCAAACCACGATTACTTCGCCGCAGTAGCCCGGCAACTTGCAAGGGGAGAAGGATTCAGCCGCGAGGTGATCCATGCCAAACAGAATGCGGAGCGCGCTGGCAGCATCGCTGCCGCGTCTTTGCAGCGCATGCAAGCGGAACCAGCCCGAGAGCGGAAAAATGAAGCTCAGCTGGGAGCGCTCCTCACGAGCAATCAACGGATCACCAGCGCGATTTCTGTGTTCGCCACACATCTCAGCGAAACTTCGAGTTCGCTAAGTCCTGAAAACAAGCAGACCGCAGGCGCGGTTCTTCACGCCTTGGATCAACTGGCAGGCGCCCCCCCGATCGAATCACCCCACCCAGGCGAGTCACAGCTTGTTGGAGAACTTGCCAGTACCGAATGCAATCACCCGGTTTCCTGGTCACTCGAGAAGGTTTCTGCCGAGGTGCGTGCGATGTTCCTCACAGCCCATATGGAGGATCAAGGGCATCCCTCTCAGGTGAGTATTCCGTGAATGACCTCGCCGTGATCGACCTCGAGCCGTTTGCGCCCGGGAATCTCCAGTTTGTATGAGTTCAATCCCATCAGGTGCAGGACAGTCGCGTGAATGTCGGTGACGTAATGCCGGTCCTCGACCGCATGGAAACCGAGTTCATCTGTAGCGCCATGCACCACACCGCCTTTTACTCCCCCTCCTGCCAGCCAGGCGCAGAAGCCTTGCGGATGATGATCGCGTCCGGTGCCCTCCGCGCCCGGTGAACGGCCGAACTCCGTGCCGAACACGACGAGCGTGTCGTCGAGCAATCCACGCTGCTTAAGATCGGTGATCAGTGCAGCAGACGACTGA
>CBINJX010000358.1:0-5837 GCA_966251085.1 uncultured Verrucomicrobiales bacterium | reverse complement strand
AGTGACAAAAAGTATCTTTTACCGACCCGCATACCTGTCACTCCGCTCCTCCTCCCTCTTGCTCCGCATCCCGCCTCACTTGCTTCGCCCGCCCGGTCGCTTTCACCGCACCTGGTGACGCTTGCTTTGTCCATTCTTCCGCTCGCTTCGGCCCCGCTGATGCTTTCATCGACCTCCAAACGTGTCGCTCCGCCCCCTCTGGCGCTCGCTCCGCATCCTGCGGCGCTCAATTAATAGTTCCAGGTGCAAACCGTGAATTCTCGCTCTGCCGCGGTGTATCTGACCGTTTTCCGGAGGAGGGGGCTTGGCGGGGAAGAGCCTCCCGCCCTGCTCACGTAACCGGTTGAGCATCAAGGCCCTTGCCGCTCGCCTAAAGGGTGGTTTGGACGGCCCTTTTGCAGGTTCGCAGCGAGGCTCCAAGGTGGCAGAGCAGTCCCGGCTTTCCCATGGCGCTAAAGCGGTGGGACGCCGCTGCCACTTTAGCCGTTCGTGCAAGGACCTCAACCCTCAGCATCCATCCGTGGCCGATCGTCTCCTTGCAAGAAACTGAGATGCGCTCCCGTGCGTCGAGGCTCAAGTGGGCACTTGGTCAATCGAACACTCGGCATGCACCTTCTCCCCCTTCACGAGCCCGGTTCGTCGGGGCTCATCTAAAGAGACGCCAATCCCGGTCGGGTTGCGTTTCTTTTTCAGAAGACCGAGATTACTCACCTTTGGAGATCTCTCCGCTTTGAACTCTGGAGGATCTCTGGGGAGCTGTTGGGTTACGCGTCTTTGACAAAACTTTTCCCCCTTTCAATACTCGTTAAAATCATGAGTCTCGATCTGAATGACCTGCTGCGCGACTGGCCACACGAGCCCGGTCAGCTGAAGGTGCGAAAAATTTTAGGCAGCGACGGTAAGGAAAAAATCCAGCTTCGTATCGATCTCGGTGTGATCCAGATGGAGACCAAGGGCCGCCCGGATGGCTCGGAGCCGAACGGTTTTGAATCCCTGCTGGAGTACCATCAATTCCGGGCAAAGAAGGCGGAGAATACTGGCGAGTCTTACCTCCTCGATCCCGAAGCGATCGGTGATCTTCAGCAGGAGGGGATCCAGTATTACCACCGCTACATCGCGTTTTTCCAACTTGGTGACTACCAGGGAGTGATTCGTGATACTCAGCGGAACCTCGACATGTTCGAGTTCGTTGCCAAGCACACCGACAACGAAGATCTCGTGGAGGCGGTTGTGCAGTTCACTCCTTATGTGCTGATGATGAATACCCGCGCTTATGCCTCGATCGAGGTCGAGCGGGAGGACTTTGCCGCGGCAGTCCGGGTGATCGAGGAGGGGATTGCGAAGATTCGTGCTTTCCAGGAGGAAGAGGCTTCACCCGAGATTCTGGAGAACAGTCCGGAAATTGCGTTTCTCCAGGAGTGGCTGGAGGAGGTTCGCGCCAAGCAGCCGGTTACAAAGCTGGAGAAGATGCAGCGGGAGATGGATAAAGCCATCGCCAACGAGGCATACGAACGTGCAGCGGAGCTTCGTGATCAGATTCAGGTCTACATGAAGCGCCACGGCGGACGATCGGCAAAGTAGGTCCTCTCAGAAGGTTGAGGGCTGACCTCAACTTCTCGACTTTGACCAGTTGATCCGGCGAAGCAGAGAGCGGTGATCGGGGGCGGATTCGCCATGGAAGCAGCATGGAAATGCATCTGCTTCCAAAGCGCCTACGCGCATTGTCATGCGAATTGGCCAAAGTCGAGCTATGGGGGAGGGATGGCGAAGGCGATTGCCTCAAAGAGGTTGCGCACTCACACCGGGACCAATTCCTCCAGCGCTCGCAGTCTGCGCTCCAGTTCCTGTATTGGCAGAAACGAAGTCCGCACTCTCCACCAGAGTCGCGATGCTCCTCGTGGCGGAATTTTCAGTAACGGTCTCACACTTTCTACAATCTCAGGGCAATCGTACCCGGCCAGGAAGGCCTCTGCACATGGCAGCCACTTGTCCGCCCGGATGCGGCCGACGACGTCCTGCAGAAAGATCAGGACATCATCCGCATGTCGCTGTTCCGCAGGGGCTTCCGGCAGGTGCATCGCCTCGAAGTCAATAATCCGTGCCCGATTCGTCTCCGGGTTGTAGATGAAATTCCCCGCATGTGGATCGCTGTGGGACCATGGAGCATCGAACTCTGGGCAATACCACTCATGTACCCGGCGAAGCTCCCGGCCGACGGCCTCACTAATTTCCGGAGTCAGTTCTCCTCGATCCAAGGGGATCGTCACGTTGATCCCAGGCATCTCCTCAGCCCCGATCGTTCGCTTGCCGTCTGTAAACGCCATGAAACCATCCGCTCCGTGAAGTCCGCGGAATACGTTCACCTCCCAGCGTTGCCACTCGATGGAGTCCGTGAGCGTTTGCATGGGGGCAGCGGCGAGGCGGAAGAAGAGGTTTGCACCCCTGAGCAGAGGGAGAGCGCTACGACGCCTCCGTTTCAACCAAAAGACCCGTCCATCCCGTACTTCGCGCCAGACCCGGTTCACTTTGATCCGCTCCACAAAGGAGCTTGAGAGCGAATCGAGATGGTTCATCTGCGGGGCAGAGTAGAGAGGTCGAATGCAGAGGAAAAGAGCGCAGCCTGCTGCATCCATCACCGGTGCACGGTCGTAGATCTATTGGCGGTGTTCAAAAGAGCATGTTTGTGCTCTATTTTTCGCACCGCCGGATTCTCAATGGACGTTGCCAAAAAGCTTTCCATCCTCGCTGACGCTGCCAAGTACGACGCCTCCTGCGCGAGCAGCGGGACGACAAAGAGGAATGCCCGGGCAGAGGGCGGGCTCGGCTCGACGACCGGCATGGGGATTTGCCACAGCTTCACCCCGGATGGCCGCTGTGTGTCGCTACTAAAGGTGCTCCTCACCAACTACTGCATCTACGACTGCCTGTATTGTATCAACCGCTCATCGAGCGGAGTGCAGCGGGCGCGGTTTACGGTGGAGGAAGTGGTACGGCTCACGATGGATTTTTACCGCCGGAACTACATCGAAGGGCTTTTCCTTTCCTCGGGAATTATCCGGAATCCCGACTATACCATGGAGCAGGTGGTCGCCGTCGCACGGAAGTTGCGCGAGGAGCATCAGTTTCTGGGATACATTCACCTGAAGACCATCCCGGAGGCCTCGCAGGCTCTTATCGATGAGGCGGGGCGGTATGCCGATCGTATTTCGATCAATGTGGAGCTCCCGACAGGAGGGGATCTGCAGAAGCTGGCTCCGGAGAAGAATCTTGGCCGCATTCGGAAGTCGATGGATGGCATCAAGGTGCGGATCGACCAAAGCAAGGCCGAGAAGAAGGAGAGTCCAAGAGCGCCCAGTTTCGCTCCCGCGGGCCAGAGCACGCAGATGATCGTCGGCGCCACACCCACGAGTGACGCCGCGATCCTCGATCAGGCGTCCTCCCTTTACCGGGTGCACCGGTTACGGCGTGTTTATTACTCGGCATTCAGTCCGATTCCTGACGCTTCCAGCAAGCTGCCGCTCATCGCCCCGCCACTGGTGCGTGAGCATCGGCTGTATCAGGCCGATTGGCTGATGCGTTTCTACGGCTTCCAGGCAAACGAACTCACCAATCCCGAACAGCCGAACCTGGAGCTGAAGATTGACCCGAAACTCGCCTGGGCATTGCGTCACCGGGAAGTGTTCCCAGTCGACCTCAACCGTGCACCTCGCGAGTTGATGCTGCGCGTGCCTGGACTTGGGGTGAAGAACGTTGACCGCATTCTTCAGGTGCGGCAGTGGCAGCGCCTTCGCCTTGCGGATTTAGCGCGCTTACACGTCCCGATGAAGAAGGCGCTGCCGTTTATCCAAGTAGCGGATCACAACCCGCACGTGCTCGGCCTGGATCGCGACAGGGCCCTTGAGAGCTTGATTAAACCCGACCAGCAGCTGGATCTTTTTACTCCCGCCCCGCCGGATCTGAGTGTCCGGAATGGGCAGTTGTGAGGGGGCAAAGAGGCGCTTTTTGGAGTGCGGCGGCTGTAAAGTAATCCACAGCGGCTGCCCGCATCGTAACCTCATCGTGCATCAAATCACCTTCCCGCCGACCTTCCCGGGCTGGCAAAAGGCTGCTCGCCGGGCGCTCTACGCAGCAATTCCGCCGGGGGAAATCCACTGGGAAGAGTTGCAGACGGATCAGCCCGCTCTTGCGCTTTTTGATGAAACCGACACCGATTCAGCGGTTTCGGACACGCCGGCATTCCGGGTGCCGCGCGCATTTCTCAGCCTTGCAAAGCAGGTAGCTTGTCACCGCGATCCGCGCCGCTGGGCTCTGCTTTACCGTGCGCTCTGGAGGTTGACTCACGGCGAGCCGCAACTGCTGGAGATTGTCACTGACCCTGATACACACGAGTTGCAGCGAATGGAAAAGGCGGTGCGTCAGGATATCCACAAGATGCGCGCCTTTGTCCGGTTTCGGGAGGTGAAGCAGGATGACGAGAGTTGGTTTGTCGCGTGGTTTGAGCCCGAGCACCATATCATCGAGCTGAATGCGCCCTTTTTCATGGACCGCTACGCCAACATGCACTGGTCGATCCTCACTCCCGATCGCTGTATCCACTGGGACGGCAAGGAGGTGCGATTCACGGAAGGGGTGAGCCGTACGGAGGCGCCGACCGAGGATGCCGTCGAGGAGCTCTGGCTCCGGTATTACTCTCACATCTTCAACCCCGCCCGAATCAAAACCCGCGCGATGCAGAAGGAGATGCCGAAGAAGTATTGGAAGAACCTTCCCGAGGCCGCGGTGATCCCGGTCTTGCTTCAGGAAGCGCCCCGGCGTGTCGAAACCATGATCATCGAGAGCGAAGCCAAGAACATCGGCGGATTGGATTGGCATCCGGCGGAGGTGCCGGACACCCGCGATCTCCAGAAGATTCGCGAGGTGGCTGCGGGTTGCACCGCCTGCCCGCTCTTCAAGAACGCCACCCAAACCGTCTTCGGGGAAGGGCCACGCAACGCCGAGATCGTTTTTCTGGGAGAGCAACCCGGAGATCAGGAAGACCGGAGTGGACATCCGTTTGTCGGCCCAGCCGGGCAGTTGCTCAACCGGGCAATGGAAGAAGCGGGGATTGACCGGGAAAAGTGTTACGTCACGAATGTGGTGAAACATTTCAAGTGGGAGCCCCGTGGGAAAAGACGTCTGCATCAGACGCCGAATTCCCGGGATATCGCCGCATGCCGGCCTTGGATGGAGGCCGAGCTATCGATTATCAAACCGAGTATTCTCGTTTGTCTGGGCTCGACTGCGGCCAAAGCAATCTTTGGTTCCTCGATTCGAGTTACCAAAGATCGTGGGCATTGGATTGAAACGCCATGGGCCGCGAAGACCCTTATTACCGTTCATCCATCGGCCCTGCTGCGGGTGCCTGGGGAGGAAGCGCGGCGGATGCAATATGAACTCTTCCTGGCGGATCTGCGGGTGGTTGCCGACGCGGTGTAAAGTGGTTGAATATTTTTGAAAACTCCTCTTGCCAAAGCTGCAAACTGCGCCCACAGTTTCCGCTCTTTTCTCGCCGTACTGAACCTGCTTTCTACATGTCAACCGAACTGATGACGGAATTGCTCGAGGCTGGTGTGCACTTTGGGCACCAGACCAAGCGTTGGAACCCGAAGATGAAACCGTATATCTTCGAAAAGCGCAACGCGATCTATATCATTGATCTCGGCGAAACCGTTAAGCAGCTCCAGGCAGCAACTGATTTCCTGAGCCAGGTTGCCGCTCGCAAGGGGCGCGTGCTCTTCGTGGGAACGAAGAAGCAGGCACAGGAAGCCATACTTGAAGAGGCGGAGCGGGCGGGGCAG
>CBINJX010000357.1:0-5840 GCA_966251085.1 uncultured Verrucomicrobiales bacterium | reverse complement strand
TGAATTCTCGCTCTGCCACGGTGTATCTGACGGTTTCCCGGAGAAGGCATGTGTGAGGAGAAGGGCCTCCCGCCCTGCCGACGTAACCGGCTGAGCATCAAAGCTTTTCCCGCATGCCTTTGGGGCGTTGCGGACAACCTCGTTGCAGGTTCGTAGCGAGGCTCCAAAGTGGCAGAGCCGCTACAGTCCCAGGTTCGCTCAAATTATTTTCAGCGCTCCCCTAGTCTGCACGCCAGCCGCGGCCAGTGAAGAAATTCTCGAACTGCCGTCCCCTTTTACGGAAGTGACGCTCGACGCGTTCGAAGAAACGCGGGCCTCGGTCTTCCTCGTCCTCATACTCATACCGCCGGTCACGATAATCACGACGGTCACGCCGGTCGACATACCGTTCTTCTTCCTGGACCTCTTCCTCCTCACGCAGGAAATCCCGGTCTTCACGGGTGATCTGTTCCCGGCGGCTGTTCTGCAGATCCTTCCGCAGGACAGTCCCACTGTCTGCCGCGATATCAAAACGGCCGACTCGCCCGTTTCGTCCCTCATAAAAATCGACACTCCATACCGGCGCTCCCCCTTGGGTTCCACTACGCAGAGTGTAGTCAGCACGGTCGAATGTCACCGATGCCTTTTCTGCCTCCTGATTGGCAATCGTGAAGACCCCATCCGAATCGAGGTTCAGCTGATTGAAATTCATCGGCTCACCGAGAACACGGGAGACCGGGGTGCGCTCGCTAATGATTCGTCCTCGCTGGACTTCCAGCTCTCGAAGTCCCCCCCGTGCCTTGGTGTCTTTCAAGGTGACTTTCCACACTTGCGGCTGCGGACTTCCGAAACGACCTTTTACTTCGACGACGCGGTTCAGGGCATCCTCTCCCTGCTCGCGTCCGACGACACGTAGCGCATTATAAGCAGTGCCGGCCGCATCCGCGGCGGAAACGACCTGCGACAGAAACGAAAGCACAATGGCAAACAGCGCGAGTCTCATCGCGGCAACGATGGCCTGCATGATCCACTTTTTCCAGCGTGAATCACAATTTTGCATCGACAGACATGGTCTTGCTTCCGCAGGGCACGAATGAAAGAGTCGGCGCCGATGTCCCCAGACCTCACCACATTGCAACGCGAACTGGGTGTCTATAAAGGCCTGGTGGAAGTCAGCGCCCTGATCAACGGAATCACCCATAGCAGTGATCTGCTCCCGGCCATTCTGGACGTCGCGCGTCGCGTACTCGGGGCGGAAGCGGCCTCCTTGTTTCTTGTTAATGAGAAAGGAGACCTGGAGCTCTCTGCTGCCCGGGGAGGGCTCCGCGACTCAGGCGGGCCACGGATCACCGTGCCGCGGGGCAAAGGAATCGCCGGCTGGGTTCTCGACACTGGAAAGCCACTGCTGGTGCCGGACGCCTACAGGGATCCCCGTTTCTTCGCAGATGTGGACCGGAAAACCGGCTTCAAGACCCGCTCGATCCTCTGTGTCCCACTCGTACGCGCCGGGAAGGAGATTGGCGTCCTGCAAGGCCTGAATCCCCGAGGCCGGGAAGCGTTCGATCAGTCTGACCTGGAGGCATTTGCGGCATATGCGGTGCTAGCCGCAACTGCGATCGATAAAGTGCGAACCATCGAACGCGAGCGCGAGCAGCAGCGGATCGAGCAGGAGTTTGCTTTTGCGCGGGAGATTCAGGCAAGTTTTCTCCCGAAGGTGCTTCCTCACACTGCCGAGCTCAGCTTCGCTGCAGCTTACCGTCCCGCCCGGAATGTCGGAGGCGATTTTTACGATGTCGTGGAAGGTGACCCGGGGGAATATTATTTTGTGATCGGCGACGTCTCGGGAAAAGGGGTGCCGGCGGCTCTCTTCATGGCACAGGCACTCAGTATGCTCCGGCTTATCCTGAAACCGGGCATCTCCCCTGAGGAGGTCCTTACCCGATGGAATGCGATGCTGATCAATCGTACGATTCACGGCATGTTCATCACGGCCATCGTCGGCCGGGTGCTGACCGCGACCCGGCAGGTCGAAATTGCAAATGCCGGTCATTGTCGTCCATTCCGAGTGGACAAAGATGGAAAACCAGAGGAACTAAACCTCACTGGTGCGCCCCCCATCGCGATCATCCCCTCCCTGCCAAAAAGCCAGAGCACACTCACCCTTGAGCCTGGTGAATTTCTCGTTTTCTCGACGGACGGGCTCATGGAGAGCTTCAACCGTGAAAATGATCCGCTCGGGCGGAGTGGTGTACTTCAGCTCCTTACCGGCTCTTTCAAGAGTCCCGCTGATGTGGTTGACGCCCTCAACACCGGCGAAATAAACCATCGAAAAGATGCCGAACCCCACGACGATCTCACCGTGCTGGTATTTGGTTTTCGCGAAACCCGATGAAGCAACTCTCCCGGCAGAATCTCCGCACTCCCTTTATCCGTGAAAATGAGCGTCGAGCCAATCGAGCCCCTTCCTTATACTGTCGGATCTCCTGACGGAATGAAGCGAGACATCGAGTTCGCCAGCCACCCGGCAAACCTCTCGCTGGTCCGCGACTTTGTCCGGCAGTTTCTGCGGGCGCTCGATTTCACGGAGGTGGAGAAAGATCTGATGGTTCTGGGCCTCGACGAGGCCTGCACCAATGTCATCCGTTACGCATACAATCACGAACCGGATCACCTCATCTGTCTCGTCTGTGAGCTGATCGACGGCGGAGTTCGCTTCCGTTTGAGGGATTTCGGCTCACAGGCAGATCCGGAAAAACTCCAGGGCCGTCCCCTCGATCTCGTTCAGCCGGGAGGCTTGGGTATTCACCTGATACGAAGGGCCTTCCATGAAGTGGATTACAACCTGAAGAAGGAAGGAACGGAACTGGTGCTCGCCAAGTATTTCGATTCCTCCCCCCGTTCCCGCCAAGGCTCCGCAAAATGATTTCTGCGGAAGAGACCGCAGGTAACCCTAAAAATCAGCTGAAAGGCGTGGTTCCCCCCGCGCGACCGCATGACGAAGATCTGCGCCTGCGAGCGCTTCGTCAGCTCGAAGTTCTCGATACAGCAATCGAGGAGCGATTCGATCGTATCACGAGGCTCGCTTCACGGGTACTGGCTGCCCCGATCGCATACGTCTCGCTCGTCGATGAAAACCGACAGTGGCTGAAATCTCAGGTAGGGATCGAACTCAATGAGACACCGCGTGACCTCTCATTTTGCGGTCACGCCATTCTCCAGGACGGCACGCTGGTCATTGCCGACACGTTGAAAGATCCTCGGTTTGCTGAAAACCCGCTGGTTACGGGAGAGCCGTATGTGCGTTTCTATGCTGGCCGGCCAGTCCGGAGCCCCGATCTGTTCAAGGTCGGCACACTCTGCATCATGGACTCCAAGCCTCGCGAACTTGGCCTGGATGAGCAGGAACTACTGGTGGAATTGGCTGAACTGGTAGAACGGGAATTATCGCTGACCGACACGATCGCGCTGCAGAAAGAGACGCTCCTTGCCAAGGAGCAACTCATCGAGAACCAGCGTGATCTCGCCCGGCTCTATTCCGAACTCCAGGCGGAACGTGAGAAATCGGAGGAGCTTCTCTTGAATATCCTGCCCTCGGCAGTCGCCGAGGAACTCAAGCGGCACGGGCGTGTGGAAGCTGTACAGTATCCGTGCGCTTCTGTGATGTTCGCGGATTTCGTAGGGTTTACCCAACTCACCGAAACCTTCGCGCCAGAGGCCCTCGTGAGGGAACTCCATGAATGCTTCACGGAATTCGATCGTATCGTGGCCTCTTACGGTGTCGAGAAGCTGAAAACGATCGGCGACGGATACATGTGTGTTGCCGGGATCCCGAATCGCTGTATCCGGCACGCCCACGACATGGTCCGTGCGGCAGTGGATATCCGATCGTTTGTCTCGAAGCGTCGCGCGGAGCGGATTGCCCGCGGTGAAGCATATTGGGATATCCGTATCGGGATCCACTCAGGCCCGGTTGTTGCCGGTGTGGTGGGGCTGAACAAGTTTGCCTACGATGTATGGGGTGCAACGGTGAACATCGCCGCGCGAATGGAAACTGCGAGTGAGAGCGGACGGATCAATATTTCGCGCCGGACCCATGATCTCATAGCCGGCGAATATCATTGCACATTCCGAGGGAAAATCCCAGTTCGCAATCACGAACCGGTGGAAATGTTCTTTGTCGAAGAGCTGCGGCCAGTTCGCCTCTCCTCTGAAAGTGAATAGTTGAGAGCAACGAACGAACGAGGGCGTGCGTGAAGGCGGTGAAGAAAGTAATCAGTGAGTCAGTAATCAGTCATCAGTGAGGCTTTCTCAATGAGGCATGCCCACTTGGCACTTTCACTCGGCACTTGGCACTTACGTGCGATGCCCCTCCCGGTGGTAGGGCGGTCGCGCCGCCGACAGCCGGGAGGGCGCGTGGAGCGTGATGCCAGGTCTCCCCTGAAGAAAGGCACTCGCGGCATAAGGAGCACCAACGCTCGCCTTCCCTGAGCGGATTACTTGCTCCCTGTCTCCAGCGTCTGCCGATACCAGGCGTACGTCTGAGTGATCCCCTCCCTCAGAGGGATCCGCGGCTTCCAGCCGAGCGACTGGAGGCGCGAAACATCGAGCAGCTTGCGAGGAGTGCCATCCGGCTTGGTGGTATCGAACACCAGCTCCCCTTTGAAGCCCACCACATCGCAGATCAACTCGGCGAGTTCCCGAATCGAGATATCCTCCCCGCAGCCGACGTTCACGATTTCTGGCGAGTCATAGTTCTCCAAGAGGAAGCGGCATGCAGAGGCCAAGTCATCGACATGCAGAAATTCCCGCCGTGGAGATCCTGTTCCCCAGACTACGACTTCCTTGGCTCCTGAAACCGTCGCCTCGTGGATCTTCCGTAGCAATGCCGGCAAGACATGTGAGTTCTGGAGGTCAAAATTATCGCCCGGACCGTACAGGTTGGTCGGCATGGCGCTAATGAAGTTTCGACCGTACTGGCGTGCGTAAGCCTGGCATAGTTTGATGCCTGCGATCTTCGCAATCGCGTACGCATCATTGGTCGGCTCGAGAGCACCAGTCAGCAAAGACGACTCCTGAATCGGCTGCGGCGCAAACTTCGGATAAATGCATGAGCTACCGAGAAACAGGAGTTTCCGCGTGCCGAAATCTGCGGCCGCCTCGATCAGGTTGTTCTGGATCTTCAGGTTCTCGAGGAGGAACTCGACCGGATAGTCGTTGTTCGCCTTGATCCCACCCACCTTAGCGGCCGCCACCGCCACGATTTCGGGTCGGACCTCCGCAAAGAACTTCCGAACGCCTTCGCGATCGGTCAAGTCGAGTTCGCGGCGGGCTCGTGTTATCAGGTTGGTATAACCCTGCGCTTGAAATTCCCGGAGAATGGCACTGCCTGCGAGTCCGCGATGGCCAGCGATGAAGACGGTTTCTGACTTGGTCACAGCGGGAAGGTATCACGGGAAATTCTTCCGGACTCAATGCCTTTCACGGTCCGGCGAATCCCGATCATCGTTGCCGGACCATCCGCAAGCGCGTTAATTGATACAAACGCGAACTCTTCGCGGACACACCCAGCTCATGCGCGCACTTTTACTCGTACTCGATAGCGTCGGCTGCGGCGACGCTCCTGATGCTGCAGCCTTCGGCGACGAAGGTGCCGACACCCTCGGGCACCTTTTTGAAACGGATCCTGCTTTCGAATTACCCACCCTCTTTTCACTCGGGCTTTGGAAGATTCTTACCGGTGATGTCTTCTCCGCACGCTCGCAGAACACACAGGCACGTTGGGGAAGGATGAGGGAGCGATCCAGAGGGAAGGATACAACCACCGGGCATTGGGAAATCGCGGGCATCGTGCTGAACCAGCC
>CBINJX010000356.1:0-5843 GCA_966251085.1 uncultured Verrucomicrobiales bacterium | reverse complement strand
CGTAAACGTATTTGCTCCTGTGAGAGTCAGAGTCTCCGCGCCAGACTTTGTCACAGCGCCACTCCCGCTGATTGCGTCTCCGTACGCCTGGGGCAGGCCGTTATTGAATGCCAGTGTCGCGTTGTTGGTGATGTTACCGATCACCGAACAGTTTGTCGATCCATCGCCTAGCTGCAGCGTTCCTTCGGCCACGGTCGTGCCGCCGCTGTAGATATTGTCATTCTTCAGGATCAGCGTCCCGGCGCCGGCCTTTGAGAAGGCCTTCTCCCCGCTGAGCAATCCCTCGATGGCCAGAGTCGTACCACCCTCGGTAGTCACCAGCGTATCGGATGCAAGCGTGACATCCTCCGCGATCGTATGTGAACCGGCCTTCACATCGACCAGTGCCGTGAAGCTGCCATTATCCAGCGTCACATTACCGCTGCCATTCGTGCCAATCGTGTACGAGGCTGCACCGTTATTTAATGTAAGGTAACCGACAGAGACCGGTGAAGTGACCGTTACTGTCCCGTTCGCGGTCAGACTCGGACCAAATACCGCAGAATCACCCGCCACGTTTGGTGTGTAGTTTGTCCATGGCCCAGCACTCCATGTTCCACCACCCGTGTTATTCCAGGTGCCGCTATCGAGCGTGGGGGTGACAGTGATCGCGTTTGCGCCGATCACAGGAACCAGGCTCAGTCTTCCCGCAGTCGTGCCACTCAGCGTGAAAGCGCCGGAGTTGGTCAGCGAGTTGTAGCTTACGAGCGTATAAGCCGAACCGATGCTGAGCCCGGAAACCGGGATCAGTGCGAGGGCGCTGTTTGCCGTCAGCGTGAAATTATCCGCAGTGATCTTGTCGCTGGTCGTCGGCGAAGCGAGATCCAGCGCGATTGTTCCGCCGCCGAGCGTCAGCGTAGAGCCAGGCTGCATGGCCAAGGTGCTACCTGTCCCAGTTGTAAACTCGAGTCGGCCACCTGCCGAGATCGCAACACCGTTCGTGGAAAGCGTTCCAGCTGCGGCGCTCCCCTGGAGGCGTAGCGTGCCATCCGAGATGATCGTGGAACCGCTGTAGGTGTTTGCTCCGGAAAGTGTAAGTGTTCCAACCCCTGTTTTGGTCAGAGAGAGATTTCCTGTGCCTGTGCCAGTGGTACGATCTGCCAGCACCCCAGTGAAAGTACTGTTCGTATTGCTCGAACCGACAACGAGCCCTGCATGGGTAGTGGTGGCATTGTTCGCAATCGTACCGGCACCGCTCAGGTTGCCGACGCTTTGTGAAGTTCCATTCAGCTCGACAAGGCCGCCAGCGTTCACGGTCAGAGCGGAATCAGCGGCGCCGAGCGTCCCAGCCTCCGCGAGTCGCACGGTTGCGCTGTTGCTGACGGTCGTGCCGCCGCTATAACTGTTAGCCGCTCCCAAAATCAGGGTACCGGCGTTCACGGTCACCTTTTTTGTTCCGGACACAGCTCCTCCGAGCGTCAAACTTCCGCCGCCGAGCTTCACCGTATCGCTCGCCAATTCCATCGGCGCAGCGATGGTGTGCGAACCCGCGAGTGCACTGAGCACGGAAACGCCACCTACGTCCGATTGAAGGGTCAGCGTATTCGTGCCGGAGACAGTCCATGCATTTTCGCCGGCAAACTGCACATGTCCTACGGTGCGGGCAGCATCCAGATTGATCGACGTGGGCGCCGCCTGTGCGCCGAAGGAGGCATTCGCCCCCACCCCATTTGGCTGGGCGACCGACCACTGCGCGGTGCTCCAGTTTGCGCCACTGGTCCACGCATTGTTGAACGTTCGCTCGTTCGTGAATGCGTAGAAATGCATCGAGTTCCTGGGATCCTGCGGTGCGACGGTTAGTGTCTGCGTCGCCGAACTCGCCTGAAAGGTATAGCGCAGCAGGTTTAGTTCACCCTGCCCCGCGGCCCCAAGGTCCTGATCGAATACCGTGGTTGAGGACGAGGCGCCGGAGGCGGTGATGTCCTGCACACGCTGGCCGGCCGATTCCCAGGAGCGGTTATAAAACGTCACCACATAAGTCTCTCCCACCGTCAGGCCGGAAAGCGTCAAGGTGGCGGGGTTTCCGCCATAGACAAACTGGTTCGTGAGCCCACCGACTGCCCCCCCCGGGAGCGTTCCTCCGCCACCGAAGTGAAAAGCGGTTCCGGCGAGCGCCCAACCCGAACCGGAAGGAGCCAGCACAGTACCGGAGCCGGTGAATTGTACACCGTTGATGTCGGTATTTAATGTATCACCGAGATCAATTGCCTGCAGGTATGTCTTTGTTGAGCTGAGACCGACATTTTCAGTCTGGTCGCCATTACCGAGTGAACCGGAGGTGGAGAAAACTCCCGAGGATTGCGCAGATGCCTGGACGCCCAAAGTGGCGAATCCGAGGATTGCTGCGATGGAGGTGGTGAGGATGGTGGTGGAAGTCGATGGAAGTCTCATGTCAAGGGGGAATGCCCGCCCGAGCCTTTTCTCCACGCGAGTGAAAAGGAAAGCCTTAAATTGCTAAGTTTTTCCTAATAAGGATTGTTGATTAAGCCACACATTCCTCAGGAGTGGCATGATCCGAATCACTGCCCCGTGCCACTTCGGCGATTCGCACTCCGGATGGGATCGTTTCGCCTCAGCTCGATTTTGGCTTATTGTGGAGCACGCTGCCCTCGGGCGATGCTAATCTCTCCAGGGGGAACTCACCGTTTTTTTGCGTATGGTAGTGTTTCGAAGAGATCAGGAAATATCTCCTGACACCTGCTGCCGGAGTGCCGTGGTTTATTGGTGCCGTTTCCGGCGGTACGCGCTCGTACCCCGGGCAATCAATACCTGCAAATTTCCCACGCCCCTGCGGAACGGAACTTGACGTTTCCGCAACCGGGAGCCTCGCCACCGTAAACGAGCCTGCGTGAAAGGCCACAGGGAGGATAAAATGGCGGTTTTGACCCTCGCGCACCCGGTAAGGGGTGAGATACGGCTGATTTTCCATCAGCAGTTATCCGCCGACGATAAATTGCGGACGATTTTCCTTCAGTACTTTTCCATCCACGAACAGTTGCGGACGATTTTTCATCCGTATTCTTCGATTTCCGACAAGATGCGGCTGATTTTTCAGTCCTATTTTGCGAATTTCTGGAAGATACGGCTGCTTTTTCAGACCTATTTCTCAAACCTGAGAGAAAATACGGACGATTTTCCATCAGTATTTATGCCCGGAGCAAAAAGATAACCCGCCGTTTCCTTTCCAGAGATGCGCTGCGCATCACGATTGATTGACCGCGCATCAAGATAGTTGCTCCACCGGTTTCGAGAGATGCGCCAAGGATCAGAATAAATCGCGAATCGTCTGTCAGAAATGCCCAATCCATCTCTACTGATGCCGCAGGTATCGTAATTTATCGCCAATGCATCACTGGAGGCCCATGATCCATCGTCAGTGGAAGATGGGAGGCAAGGTGGCGGTTCGCTTGCCAAGAGAGTTCACCTCGTTCCTTGCTCCACTGCGGTAGCCCCAAAAGCGGTGTTCGGATTGTGGTCTGCACCCTTGCATTTCCTCCAGGAGCCCTGAGGTCCACCCTATCGAGCCGCCGCCACGAGAAAGTTTTGCAAAAGCCTTCCGCCTCGCAGAGATTGGGATTGGCATCAAACGGGAATTGATATGCGACAAACGAACCGCTCAGGAGCTCACATCAAGGCACTTACGAAGGAAATTATGGCCATGATATGTGACGCCGGTGGACGGTCTGTTGAATAATCAGAGTTAAGCATTTGAGACATGGATCAGTCGAACTCAGGCAAATCCACTCGCGGTAGAATGCTGGCGATAACTGGTGCTGTTCTCCAGCTTGGCCAATTGGGCGGCATCGCTGGGGCAGGTATCGGAGTAAGTCGAACATCGCAGATGCTGGAACGCAGTCCGTCAGGTATCGCTGATCCTGTGCAACTCGCTTCTGCGTTTGGCGACTCGTTACTGATTACCGCAATCGGGTTCGGGATCAGCATCATCGGCATTGTGCTCTTTATGATCGCACTACTTGGGAGCCGCTACCGAGCAACATGGTTTTTCTGGTTCCTTGTCATCTACGGCGGACTGGCATTATTCAACTTCCCGGTGGGCACTTTGATCGGGGTTTTCCTCCTGTTTTTCTGCCTCGTGAACAGGAGTGAATTCTTTCGAGAGAGCGCAGAGGAACTCAACCGGAATGCTTAACTTGGACACTCCTGCGAACGGTCTGCGCAGTCACGAAGACTGCTTACACCCACATGCGCCCGGCAGTCATCGCGCCTGCTGGTCCGTCGCAGAGTGCTGAAACGTTAAGGCTATGGCGCAGTAGAAACTTACAACCACCTGCTTCGCAGGACTCCGTCCACTCGCCCTCCTTACGCCCCCAATAACGGTGCAATCTCCGCCTGTACCTCGGCGATCTGCTCCAGCTTCAGCTCCGGATCGCGAATCACGAACACCTCGCCCGTCTTGCTGTGTTCATAGATGAGCGCGAATTGGCCGTCCTCTCCCTTCTTCCGGTCGATCTGCTTGAAGAGCCGTTTCCGCTCGAGCATCAGTGCCAGGATATAGCGGGCGTTGGTGTACTGGGGCGAATCCCCCTCCATGTACCGTCGGAGGAGTTCCTCGGCCGTCTGTTTGCCTAGTGCCTCAGGTGCCGGAGGTGGTGGAAGTTCAAACTTGGAGCGCCAGAACGAGAACGGCTTTGGGGCGTCTTTCGGCCGAGACTTCCAGGCCTGCTCGCTCAGATCTTCGCGGCGGTAACCGCCGGGGGCATCAAAGAGGAGAGTATAGAAGTAATCTCCATCCTTGAACGGTTCCCCCGTTGCCGCGCATTGCGTGGCACGTCCCTGGATCGACCACTCCTGTTGCATGGCGACAGGTTACACTATGATCCGCTCAGGCGCAGAAATTTCGGCAACTCACGGTTTGCGGAGCGGAAATAGAGCAGGATCAGGCCAATGCCGAAGAAGACGACGTTGGGCAGCCAGGCAGCCATGTAGGGATCGATCCGCCCCCCCTTCCCCAAGGCAAGGAAGAGGTGCCGGAGCAAAATCATGATAAAGAAGATGAAGAGCGAGCTGGCGACGCCGGCGAGCACTCCACGGCGGGAAAAGACGATACCGAGCGGTGCGGCAATGAAAACCACCACGAAGCACGACCAAGGAAACGCCAGACGGTCGGCCAGATTGGTGCGGAAGGGGGCAAGCTGTGTCGCCGGGAAATCGGAATTGTAGTGGAGGTACTCGCGGAGTTCCGGCACGGAGAGAAACTGGGCTTCCAGCTGTGAACTGGCGATTCGCCACGGGGTTTCCGTCCAGCCCTTCACCAGCCGTGAGTGCCTGGGGAAAAGGTCGGTCGAGGTGATGTCCCCTTCCTCGTTGAAATCGACGATCATCCCTTTCAGCAGAAGCCACGATCTGTCGCTCTCATTGAACACGGCGCGTTCGGCATACCACCTGCGACGAATATTACCGTTCTCGTCCTGTTGGGTGACGTGAACTCCTTCCATTCTCTCCGATCCGGGCCGCATACGCTCCACGTACCAGGTGCGGTTCTGCTGACGGTCACGGAAAAGGTGCGCCTCGATCTCGCGTGCCTCTTCTTTCTTCTTTTTCTTTTTGTCCTTCGTGATGCGCTCGAGCGCGACCTTCTTTACCGCCTCGGCATGAGGCGCCCATTTCCAGTTCAGCACCATACAGCCCACGGTGAGTACGAGACCGAGTCCGATGAGGGGCATCAGGACGCGGACTACGCTGCGCCCGGCGGTGAGCATGGCAATGATCTCGTTGCGACGAGACATCTGGCTGAGTGAATAGAGTAGTGCCAGAAGCATTCCGACCGGCAGGGAGATCAGGAT
>CBINJX010000355.1:0-5846 GCA_966251085.1 uncultured Verrucomicrobiales bacterium | reverse complement strand
CTTGAACAGAGCACTGACTGGCGACTGCCCACCCGGCGGTAGGGCGGTCGCGCCGTCGACCGCCGGGAGGGCGCGTGGAGAGCGATTCCGCGTGTCCCATCTATTCAACTCCCGTGCCACGGGATGAATCCACCCCCTTAAATTTAAGGATCGATGCTAAAATTTAAGCATCGTTCCTTCCGGCAGAAGGAACGTTCCATCCAAAGGAAGCAATGTTCCTTCCCTCGGAAGGAACAACCCTTCCGGTTTAAGGAACGTTCCATCCTTCCGAAGCAACGATGCTTAAATTTAAGCAACGATCCTTCGGAGCGAAGGATCGTTCCTTCCGAGGGAAGGATCGTCTCATAAATCGGAAGGACCGTTGCTTACTTCCGAAGGATCATCCCTTCGGATTTACGGAACGTTTCTTCCATCGGATGAGTTGTTCCTTCTGAAAATTGGAACGTTTCTTCTCCCGGAGGAATCCTCCCTTGTCGCAGGCGTATCGCTTTTTCCATTTCGCCAGACGGTTCTCCTGATTCCGGGAACGTTGCCGATCCAGGTGCAGCCGGTTTATTTCAACGGGGGAGTGGCTCTTCCCATTGGCGCATGCGTCCTCTTCAGGCAGGCGACGGTTCTGGTCCGCCGTGGATGATCTGCGGTCGGAGTGGGAGCATTCTCGCTGGAACGCGAAACGTCTCTGCCTCGGTGCCGAGCGCCTGAACGCGGTGGGAAAGCCGACGGGTTTCAACACCTCCGCAATCGTGAGAAAACGGTCGTTGAGCCGTCCGCTGTAGCCGGGAAGCAGTTGTCCGTCCGGGCCCTTCCGCTCATCGGTCATGTGACCGGCTTCAGCCTGATTGCGGTTACAATCCGGTCAGAAATGATTTCGGAGATGCTCTAAGGCATCAATATAGATAATGACGATAACAAAAGGCAGAGAACCGGTAGCTCGGCGATACTGATCCGCGATTGCGGGGTAACGTCGCTGCTTTCGGTAAGATCGCACGCATACAGCGTTGCCCTGCGAGCACTCTTCTGCTCCACTTCCAAGAGTGAGGCGCTTTGATGTGATGATTGGAGATAGGTGTCTGACTGACCTGCCGGAAGAGGAGGTCGAGACCTTGTTCAAGCTCGGACAGGTCGATCGCAAAACGCAATGTCGCGTCACTGGCCGGCGCGATTGGCAGAATGTTGACGAGTGCCTTCCGCTTCTGAAGTACATTCACCGGACCGCGTCACAAACGGTTCCTGCGGTGGCTCCGATCATCCCCGCTTCGGTTGCGGTACTTCCCGTGGAACCGGCGCTCGATGAGCCGTTTCCCACAGAAGAGCGAGGCAAGCCGCCGTTGACCTCGTCGCTCAAAGCCGGATGGATTTGCTTTGCTCTCGGTGTGGCGATCGCCTGGATCTTCCCTCCTGCATTCCTCTTCTACTCGGTAGCCCTGATCATGGCGATTGTTGCCATGTGTACGCATCAGGTGAGCAGGGGCCTGATCCTGCTCCTTTCCTCCTTTGTGGCGATGGGGACTTCCGCCTTTCTCTCGATGATCCTGGCTGTCGGACTCTTCGCAGCTGCGATGAAACCTGCCATCGAGGAGGCGCAGAAGACGAACCAGCAACTGCAGCAAAGCCAGAGAAACATGCAGACACAGGTGCAGCAGCCGCAGTCCGCCGGCACGGGTACACTGCGTCAGGTGCCCACTCCACCACAGCTGCCCTCATTCCCATCCGCTCAGGCTGCAGATCCCGTAGTCGGCTATCCACCGGTATCGTTGTCGAAGCGGGATCTGGTGGACGAGATTTCAAGGTTGGAGACAAGGCAGCGGCAGCTCCGGCGGATCGGAAGAGACCTGGACCGGTTAACTTACGATTACCTGACTAAGCTCCGGGCTGAACTCGATAGTCGTAGGGAGCGATAGAACGTACTTTTGGTGTCAGGCGCTGACGCGTTCAGGGAGCCGGCCACCGTTACTACCGTTAGCGCGGAAGATACGCTCCACATGAATCACGAACGACCAATCGTGGAGCGAGTGTGATGTGACAGGTGGGCAGGGTGGGATCGCTGAGCCGGTTTTTCATTGCCGTGAATGCGGCGATCGCGATCTCGCGGCAGGGCTGTTGCATCGTGGTGAGGGCAGGGGAAACCAAGGTGGCAAATTTCACGTCGTCAATCCCGACGACCCGGACATCGTTTGGAACGGAAACTTTCAATTGGTTTAGCGACCGCAGGAGGAGCGCCGCAGTGTGATCGTTCGAGCAGATGAAAGCATCGGGACGGTTTGGAACCAGAAGTGAGCGCACAAACTTCAAGTCTTCCGGGTCACCTTCCGCAATCCAATCCCCCGGGACATCTATCTTGCGACGTACCATCGCTTCCCGGACGCCGGCCGCCCGCGCCTGCACCGTGGGAGCGGATAAAGGGCGTGTGACGAAACGCAAATGCTGACAACCCAGCTTTATCAGGTGCTCTCCAAGCTGATAACCTGCTGCGACGTTATCGAGGCCGACCACGTCAAAGTCACTTCTACCCGGGTAAGGCGAAAGATCGCGATCGAGAAGGACCACCTGAATCCCTGCATCGCGAAGCATGACCGCCAATCGTGCATTCGCCTGCTCCTTCTCGGGCAAAAGTTCATAGGGAGCGAAGAAGACGCCGCTCACCCTCCGCTCGAGATATTGCTGACACAGCTCTTCGGCATGGCGCAGGCTTAGATCCGGGTCGAGTCGCGGATGACCGGAGCCGCCCCAGATGAGACTGTAGTCATGGACCCGTGCCAAGCTGGCGATTTCACCGCAGATCAGTTGGAAGATCTCGGTGTTTCCAAGATCAGGAATCAAGAGCGCAAGGAGCTTGTTCCGGCTTTCAGGTGTTGTCACACCGCTGCTCCGATGCGCGTTCACAAAGCTGCCCGAACCGGCTTTGCGCAAGACGTAACCCTCGTTTTCAAGCAATTCCAACGCACGGGCGACGGTTGGGCGTGAAACATGGAATCGCTTCACCAATTGCGCCTCGCTCGGCATCCGCCCTTCCTGTCCATACCGGTTGTTCATGATTTCATCCCTTAATTGGCGGGCGATTTCGATATAGCGCGGACTTGGGGTGGATGAATCGTTCATAGGCAACCTGGCAGCATTGTAATGGCAGGTATCTCTCGGAAACGCCATTAGCTCATCGCAGGATGGTAAGGTTGCGAGGCATCAATGTCTGCAATCCGCTCCGTGCCCCCGGAAGTATCCCCCAATTCTTCCCCAAGCGGGGCTGTCGTACATCCTGAACGTTCGTCACGACTGCCTGCTGCCATGACTCTTGGACTTCTTCGCGGTCAACCGCTTGCATCGATCCACGAAAATGCGAATCAAATCGCCAGCTATGTGTGCAGCTGTGCCGGAGCAACTCCCATGATTCCGGCGAGTCTGCGCGATTTCTCCTTTTCTCCAGTCCCTGCCATCTCCTGAACTACTGTGAAATCAGCTCCCCCTTTCTCAATTCTTCTTTCCTCCATTATGCTGGCGTCGATCGCGCCAGGGTTAATTGCGGCGGATACCGTATTCGCCGATTTCGAGTCCGGCAATTACGCTCCCTGGACCGTGGAAGGGAAGGCGTTTGGAACCAGTCCTGCAACCGGGACGCTCAAAAACCAGCAGAAGGTCGATGGGTTCGAGGGGAAGGGATATGTGAACTCCTATCACGGCGGTGACGACAGCCTCGGCCGCCTGACGTCACCAGAGTTTAAGATCGAGAAGAAGGTGATCTCGTTCCTGATTGGTGGTGGCGGATTTGAGGACCGGACATGTATGAATCTGGTGGTGGACGGTAAGGTGGTGCGCACTGCCACTGGCCAGAATACGCAGTCAGGCGGGACAGAGCGTCTGGAACGAAATGCATGGGATGTTGCGGAGTTCATCGGGAAGTCCGCACGGATCGAGATCGTTGACAATGCCACAGGAGGCTGGGGGCATATCAATATCGACCAGATCGTCTTTTCCGACGTGATGCCGCCCGTTCAGGAGCGATATGTCACTCGTGAGATTGCGCTCAATGACCGATACCTGCTCCTCCCGGTAAAGAATGGTGCGACAAAGCGGCGGGTGGCCCTGATCGTTGACGGAACGGTGACACGAGATTTCGAAATCGAACTCTCCGATAATCCCGACTGGTGGGCGCATCTCGATGTCAGCGCCTGGAAGGGAAAAAACGTGAAACTGCGTGCGGAGCGACGGGGCGACGACGCGGATGGCCTGCAGATTGCCAAAGCCTCGCCCACGCTCTGGAAGGCCGACGAGATCTATCGTGAGCCGCAACGGGGACAGCTTCACTTTTCCGCGAGGCGCGGCTGGCTCAATGACCCGAACGGGATGGTTTATGCGAATGGTGAGTACCACCTTTTCTTCCAGCACAATCCATACGGCTGGTCCTGGGGGAACATGCACTGGGGGCACGCGGTGAGCAGGGATCTCGTCCACTGGGAAGAGCTGCCGATCGCGTTCTATCCGCCGCGTTATCACGATATGGCCTTCAGCGGCAGTGCCGTCGTGGATCATGCAAACACCAGTGGCTGGCAGCGCGGGCAAAATGCGCCAATCGTGGTCGCGTTTACCAGCACCGGACGAGGGGAGTGTATCGCCTACTCAAACGATAACGGCCGTACGTGGACCGAGTACGAAGGAAATCCGGTCGTGCGCCATCAGGGACGCGACCCTCGCCTGCTATGGCATGAGCCGTCAAAGCAGTGGGTGATGGTGACCTATACAGAAGACAGTGCAGACACGCCGCCAAAGAGGGTTCGCGACTTTGCATTCTACACCTCTCCCGATTTGAAGAAGTGGACCTACCAGAGCCGGATCTCAGGGCTTTATGAATGTCCCGATCTAGTCGAGTTGCCGGTGGATAACGATCCTTCCAATCGCAAATGGGTGTTGAGCGAGGCGAACAGCGAGTATTTTGTCGGATCGTTCGACGGAAAGGTTTTCACGCCGGAAACCCCGAAACTGAAGGGACATCGAGGCAAGGACTTCTACGCCGCGCAGACCTTCACCAATGAGCCGAAGGGGCGCGTCGTACAGATCGGCTGGTTCCGGACGGCGACACACGGTGCGCCATTCAACCAATCGATGTCCCTGCCACTACAACAGACATTGCGCTCCACCGCTGAAGGACCGCGCCTTGCATGGAATCCGGTGAACGAGTTGGAAACGCTCCGGACAAATTCCAAATCCATCAGCACCCTGAGGCTGGCCGACGAAGAGCGTCGAATCGAGGGGATTGACGGGGAATTGCTCGAGGTTCGTGCCACGATAAGGCCGGGCGACGCGGGGACAGCCGGATTGAATGTACGTGGTGTTCCGATCGCCTACGACGTTTTCAAAAAGGAACTGAGCGTGGACGGGCATCGTGTACCTCAGTCCCTGAAGAACGGGGCATTGTCCCTGCGGATCTTTGTGGACCGCACCAGTATTGAGGTCTTCGCGGATGACGGCCTCACATTCATCCCCATCAACGTCGGTCCTCCGGCAACGGGCACGGGGGTCGTCGCATTTGCAAAAGACGGTACATCTGAGTTTCAGACACTCGAAGTCCATGAGTTGCGATCCATCTGGAAGCGGTAGGCTCCAGGGGAACGTTCCCAAAGCTTTTGCGGCTATGTTATCTAATAACTAAGTAGCTGAAGTTACGCGCAGTTGCGGCTAAAAGCTCCTAGGTATCTAAGCTCGACTTTGGCCATTTTTACATCCGCCGATCTGGCCTTCTATCCCGAAGGGATTACGT
Organism: uncultured Verrucomicrobiales bacterium; assembly: GCA_966251085.1. Taxonomy (GTDB): domain Bacteria; phylum Verrucomicrobiota; class Verrucomicrobiia; order Chthoniobacterales; family Chthoniobacteraceae; genus CBINJX01. The sequence continues at coordinate 97 of CBINJX010000355.1, read as the reverse complement.
CCCAAAGCCCAGGGTTGCGAAGCTACCCTGGGGAACGGTGAAGAGGAGCACCAACCCCAACGGGGTTGCGTCCGGAGAGGTGGTTGTGATCCAGAGG
>CBINJX010000354.1:0-5857 GCA_966251085.1 uncultured Verrucomicrobiales bacterium | reverse complement strand
ATCCGCACCATCCGCACCATCCGCACCAGCCAAGCCATCGGTACCATCTGCCGTGCCGAGGCCGGTGGCCCGTCCTGCTGCGGCAGTTGCAGGGAAAGCACCGACACCACGAGTGCTCGCCCAGCCGACTGCAACTCCCAGAGCCGTCGCGTCGTCCCAGAGTACCTCGGGACCGAGCGGGACTCAGAAGATTTCGGTGCCTGCGCAGGCGCAGGGTGGTGCTGGCGCGTGAGGTGGACGGTTCTCTTCCCTGAGCACGGCCCCCTAAGCGTACGGAGTTCGGCCATCTGGCGGTCTTTGCGACATTCCACGAGAATGAACGTCGAATCCGCCAAGACGCCATCCAAGTGTCGTTGCGCTTATACGGACTGCGCTTTCCCTCGCCCATACACCCGGAGGAAATGCTTCGCATCCTCCCGGGTGCTGTAGGTCGCCTGTGCATGTCCAGGCACTTGGGCCAGGAGATCGAGCAGGATCTCGCGCTTCTCTGTCGGGATTTCTTTCCTGAGAAGACGACTGACCATCGTGACCGACAAGACCGTCGGGACACGCCGCACGGAATCGATCAGTTCCGCCTCATAGTCCAACTGTTCCAGCGTATAAACCAACGGCCCGGGCGTACCCAAGTCCGACTCGGGCATTCGCTCCATCACTCCGAAAAGCTCCGCGACTGCCGATTGGCGCTCCGGTAAATCCAGAAGGCAATCTGTGAGCAGGTCGAGCTGCTCCGGGCCATTCATGGCCGGATTGCTGTAGTCAAAATCCCACGCGCTCAATGCACGCAGGCCGGCGATGATGTCTTCGAGATTCATTTCGGACTGGTTCACGCCGCCTGTTCTCCAGCTCCGAAAGACCGTAGAAATGCCACTTCGATAGCGAGCTGTTCATTGATGCCGGGATTGCGCAGCTGGTCGCGCAGCTGTTCGAGAGAAGCAGCCCGCTTCAGGCACTCAGGTGCGGAGTAACGTGCCGCAAGGAGGGCGGTATCTTCTGCAAAGTCAGGGAAATCGAGATGTACCTGCTCCACTGCGCGTGCTTCCGGTCCCTTATCGCCAGTGGAAACTGCCATTTGCCGGAGGACATCGGCCCACCAGAGTTCCAGGGTATCCAGCAGCCGTCCGCGTTCCGCCACATAACGGCTTTCGGTCATTGCTTTGAAGTATTCCTCCCGCTCCTCGAACCACTTGGCATCCGCGATCTGTTTGTAACGTTGCTCTTCCGCTTTGAGTTCCGCCGCCCCTTGTTCCTGAGCCGCTTCTTTGGCGGCAGCGAGCAAACGCTGAAACTCACGTACAAGACCAAATACCTGCGGCAGATCCGCGCGTTCGCGTCGGGACGCCGCCTGTAGCACTTGAAGCAATTCCTTCTGGAGCTGGGTAATTTCCAGTTTCTTCGTCGGATGCAGTGGAACCTCGATACACCGGGAGAGAATGGTTTCCAGCATCTGATCCGGGAGTGCACTCACCAGGATCAGATGACTCTGTGACGGCGGTTCCTCTAGCGTTTTCAGGAATGCATTCGAAGCCTGCGGCTGAAGCCGGTCTGCATCAAAGATCACGCCCACTTTGCGTCCGCCTCGTGAGGAGCGCATCTGGAGCTGCCGTTCGAGGTCACGAACCTGCTCGACTACGATGCGGCGTGACTTCGACTCCGGCTCTATCGTGTGAACGTCGGAGTGATGGAGTGGATCGTTCTCTGTTCCGACGATCAGGCCGCAGAGTTGTGCCGCCAGCCAGCGTTTGCCGCTGCCTTCCGGACCGGTGAGAAGATATCCGTGAGCGAGCCGATCCTGGTTGTTCGCTTTTTTCAGGAGAGTGAGGGCGTCAGCGGCGGAAAGTGGCATGGGGCGTGATCAACTGGAGAGTAACTAACGGATCGGGGTGCGTGAAGGCGCTAAGAAAGTAATCAGTGAGTCAGTAATCAGTAATCAGTTCAGAATCCGCTACTTGTACTCGGTCCGATCTGCCTGCTCCGTCCCTCAACCCTCAACTTTCCGGTAAGCGCATGCCGCCGGGGGCAAAAGGAAAACGCCCGGGAAAGCACGAGGCTTTGCCGGGCGTTTCAGAGGGGGAATCCAGGAAGTTACTTCGTCAGGATCGTCGGAGCGGCAGGACGCCGTGTCCGAGATCCCACCGGCGGAGCCATTCCGCCCGTGGCGGTGGCGAGTGCGACACGGTCCGCCATGCCACGCTTCATCTGTACGAAAGTATTGTTATCCCCATACTGGGACCACGGCCCCTTGGGGACATCCCGGAATTCAACAAACTTCCAGTCCGTCACATCAGTTGACGACATCCCGAGGTAATCACGTACCGCGGGTGAAACATCGAGTCCGGCACCCTTATTCAGGTTCGGTTTCGGACGCTCATTTCCAAAAACATATTGCCAATGGTCTGTGCGGAACGGACCGCAATCGCTCCACTGCGCATAGCAGATGCGGTTACCCTTGCGGATCGCCACCCAGCGATCACGGCACACGCTCTTGCCCGGGCGCTCGTAAGCCTGTCGGAACCACGGGATCACCTTAGGCGCTTCGGGCTTCGTTGTGCCCCGGGTGACATCATTGTAGGGGAGGGCAACGTAGAAAGGGTTTTGCCGGGGAATGAACTTGGCCGGGAGAAAATTGCGGCGATTGGCCGGATTCGGATCATCGTATCCGCCGAAGTTTTCCGACCAGTTTGCATCCCAGGAGGACGAGCGGTTATGGACCGGGTTATTCTTTGCGGCTGCCTCGCCTACCCAGAAGGTGGTGGTAATGATGCCAACCTTCCAAGGATACCCGCCACCACCAAAAATACCCCGGCTGGACGTTGGGACGATCACCTTCGGCTCCACACTGAGCAGTGCGCTTTCGCGCAGCTTCATTGCATATTTTGCGAAGTCAGCACTGCTTTGATACAGGCTTTCGGCTCGACTGGCGGCAGCGGAAAACGCCAATGCGGCGAGTCCGAACGTGAGGGCAAGATAGGTTGTCTTCATGTCCTGGAACGACGCGAGCCTATATATGAGCCTTACAAATCGGTAAAGGGATATTTCAGGTGAGTAGCTCGATCTTTGACCGATTTCTGCAACGAGAACGGGTTGTTGTGCAGAGATTTGTCATGTTGTGCGCGTTTGAGTAGGCACGGCTGCAATCGACGGGGGCGGCACGGGGAATGACGAAATCCGAATGACGAATGTCGAAAGAATGACGAAGTCCAAAGTTCGAATGATAAGGAATGCCCGCTTCGTCATTAGGACTTCGGACTTCCTTCGGATTTCCTCATTCGTACTTCGTCATTTCTACCCTCTGCGTAGCACCGTGGGCTTGAGAAACGCCGGATTGCTCTCCGGATAATCCAACGTGTAATGTAGCCCGCGGCTCTCTTTTCTCAGGAGCGCGCAATCGACGATCAATGCAGCCACAGTGCAGAGATTGCGCAGTTCCAGAAGGTCAGTGGTGAGCTTGAAGTTCCAGTAAAACTCCTGGATCTCTTGTTGGAGATTCCGAAGGCGAGTCGCGGCTCGCTGCAGGCGTTTGGTCGTGCGGACGATTCCGACGTAGTCCCACATGAGACGGCGGATCTCGTCCCAGTTGTGATAAATGACTACCAGCTCATCGACATCCTGTGCGTCGCCGCTTACCCAGGCGGGAAGTTCCAGTTGGTCGAGGCCGGTATCCGTCGCCGGAGCGGTGCGTTGGATCAGTTCGCAGCAGCGGTGAGCAACCACGACCGCTTCGAGGAGCGAGTTGCTGGCCAGTCGATTGGCACCATGTAATCCGGTGCAGGCTACTTCGCCGATGGCGTATAATCCTGGGAGACTGGTTGCGCCGTTTACATCGGTGAGAACGCCGCCGCATTGATAATGAGCAGCTGGAACCACGGGGATTGGCTCCCGGGTGATGTCGATCCCCAACTGGAGGCAGCGCTCATAGATATTTGGGAATCGTTCGCGAACGAACTCCGCTGGCTTCTGGCTGATATCCAGGTAAACGCAACGCGCTCCGGTGCGTTTCATTTCGGCATCGATTGCACGGGCGACGATGTCACGTGGCGCGAGTTCCTTCAGCGAATGATATCGCTCCATGAACGATCGGCCTTTTCCATCCACCAGCCGTCCGCCTTCTCCGCGGACCGCCTCGGTGATGAGGAATGAGCGTTCCTCGGGGTGGTAAAGGCAGGTCGGATGGAATTGAATAAACTCCATGTTCGCGACCTTGGCTCCCGCGCGCCAGGCCATCGCCACTCCATCGCCAGTCGCGATGCTTGGATTGGTTGTGTAAAGATAGACCTTCCCGCAGCCGCCGGTTGCCAGGATGAGTCGGTCGGTACGGATAACGAGGACCTCGCCAGTGCTTTCAGCCAGGACGTAAACGCCGAGAACGCGGTCGGCACTGGCAAAGCCGAGTTTGCCCAGGGTGATCAGATCCACGGCCATGTGGTTCTCTAGCACCTGGATGTTCGGTTCCTTGGCTACGGCATCCAGCAGGGCACGCTCGATCTCGCGGCCAGTGACGTCCCGCGCGTGTAGGATCCGGCGCTTGGAATGTCCGCCTTCACGGCCGAGATCCAGTTCGTGGCCGTGACTGCCATTTTCGCGCTCGTCGAAATTCACGCCGATATCGATCAGTTCCTGGATGCGCTCCGGACCACCCTCGACTATCGCCCGAACGACCTGTTCGTCACAAAGCCCGGCGCCAGCATCCAGAGTATCCCGAACATGAAGATCGAAGGAATCTTCCGGGCTGGTCACGCTCGCGATCCCGCCCTGCGCCCATGCCGTGTTCGATTCTCCGCGGGCGCGTTTTGTGATGATGGCAACGCTCCCGTGCTTGGCTGCTTTCAATGCAAACGAGAGCCCGGCGATGCCGCTGCCGAGAATGACGAAGTCGTAGCGAGTCATGAGAACTACCTGAGCCAGAGATTATCGATCAGCCGCGTCCGCCCGAAGAAAACTGCGAGAGCAATTACCGAGTTCAGTTGCACCTGCTTGACCGGTTGCAACGAGTCGGCGTCGGAGATTTCGATGTAGTCCACGCGAGCCAGGGGCGCCTTTGAGATGGTGCGCTCAATGAGTTTCTTCAGCGCGGATGCTCGCGTTTCTCCCGACTTAAAAGCAGACTCTGCCGCGAGCAGCGCCTGCCTGAGCACCGGAGCCTGGGCGCGCTCCTCGGGGGTGAGATAGGTATTTCGAGAGGAAAGTGCCAATCCGTCTGCCTCCCGGATCGTTTCTACCGGCTCAATGCGAATGGGAAGATTCAGGTCACGAACCATCCGGCGGATCACCATGCATTGCTGGAAATCTTTCAGGCCAAAAACGGCGATGTCGGGCTGTGTGGCATTGAAGAGCTTCAGCACCACCGTGCACACCCCACGGAAATGACCGGGCCGGGAGCCGCCGCAGAGCGGGAGTGAGACGCTCTCTTCATTGACCCAGGTTGAGAAGCCTTCCGGGTACATCTCCTCGGCCGTGGGGGCAAAGATCAGGTCCACCCCGTGTGCTTCGCATAGTTTGCGATCGGCGGAGAAAGGGCGCGGATAGCGGGAAAAATCTTCCTTCGGACCGAACTGGGTCGGATTCACGAAGATGCTGGCGACCACTGTCCCTTTGGGACCGGCGAGTTTGCGAGCGCGATCGAGGAGGGCGGCGTGCCCGCGGTGCAGGGCTCCCATGGTCGGAACAAGCACGAGCGGGTGGGGGGCTTGCCGACAGAAACGCTGCGTGGAGGAGATGGAGCGTAGGACTTTCAAAGAGTGGCATGCCGGGATAGCGGCAATATGAAAATCACGCAAGTATCACGAAGGCATGGCTGCGAGTGAGGGGAATGACGAATCACGAATGACGAATGACGAATGACGAATGACGAATGACGAAT